>MHJG01000008.1 GCA_001818695.1 Candidatus Harrisonbacteria bacterium RIFCSPHIGHO2_02_FULL_42_16
TCTTCGGCTGGAAGTCCAGCCGTTTTTGTTGATTCGGCAAATCAACGATTTTTTTAATATCCTCTTTGCCGGCCGAAACAGCGGAGAGCTCATAAAGTTCCGCCCCGAAACTTCTTGCGTAAATCCGCGCCAAAGTAGTTTTACCGGAACCGGGCGGCCCCCACAAAATAAAAGAAAACAAACGCTTATCCTTGATGGCAATGCTGAACGGCTTGCCCTTGCCAACCAGATGCCCCTGCCCGACAAATTCCTCTAAATTCTTCGGCCTGATTTTAGACGCCAATGGTTCCATAATGTTCTTATAATAAAATAATTTTAAGAAAAAAGAAAAGCTCCCGCATAAGGAGCAAATTTTAAAAATAGAAAATAGAAAACAAGAAAATTGAAAATCCAATTAAACGGCCTAATAATGAGCAAATATCGCCTGCGCTAAACAATTTATTTCTTATATCAATAATATCGCAAAGGCATTTATAGCGGCTGGAACCGGTAAGTAGGCAGTGAATTTTTTCATGTTCAGCCCGCAAAGCATTCCTATATACCAATCTCTTGCCAAATATCGGGCATCTTGCCATTATTGGCGTTAAGCGCTATTCCATTTAACAAATTCCCCAGCCCTATTAAGGCAAATGGAACAACAAAATAATGGAATATGGAAAATTCTGATGTTCTAAATAAAGACAAAACAGCAACACAGCATATTACACTGAAAGCGAAAGGGATAAAATACTTAATCCGCATTGCAATCCCCCCCAGATATAAAAGACCTGAATAAAATATAACGTGTTCTTATTTTATTTACAAATTGCGGTTTTTAGGTACATCGGGAAAACCCGCACACCTTGCAGGACAGACAGCCCTCGCCCATTTCTAAAGCGTTGCCGCAATCCGGACAGCCCGGCATCATTCCGTAATCCGCCAAAGCTCTTTTGGAAATTTGCGAACTCTTTTGCGCGCCCACTGAAACTGACACCTCTTTATTCATATGCTCCTCCAGTGTCTCGCTTTCTTTTCCCGCCAATTTTGGAACTTCGCCGCGAAGATACTTCATATGTTCATCCAAAATCTGGCCGATGGCGTCCGGCAAAGAAAGCACGGTTCCTTTATTGGTCATCACCGGCATCGGCCCGCGGATGCCCTTCAAGTCATTAATAATATCGTCCACGCTGACGCCGGCGCGAAGCGAAAGAGAAATCAACCGGCAAATTCCTTCACTTTGTTCCTGAAAAAATCCTCCGCTTTTGCCGATAGTCGCGAAAATTTCAAATGGCTCGTTATTTTCATCATTATTAATCGTCACATAAAGATTTCCGTAACCGGTTTTTACTTTATAGGTCTGTCCGTTAAGCACTTCCGGCCTCGGTTTCGGAGAAAATTTCGGAGTTTCTTTGATAATTTTTTCCATCGCCCGTTCGGTTCCTTCGGCTAATTCCGTCGGCGAGGCAATATTTTCGCCATTCCCCAGATTCAAAATCTGGACTGTCCGGCTGCCTTCCCGATAAACCGTACAACCCTTGCATCCGGAACGCCACGCCATAATATATCCCCGCGCCACATCCTCGCGAGTGGCGCTATTGGGAAAATTAATCGTCTTAGAAATTGAAGTATCCACATTTTTTTGGAACGCCGCCTGCGCGCCAATATGAGCCTCCGCGGACATATCCATAGACACCACAAAAGCGTCCCGCAATTCCTGCGGCAACCAAACCAAGCGCTGAATGCTTCCGGTTTTTACCAGCTCGTCTTTAACTTTATCCAAATCAATCTTATATTCTTCCAGCGCTTCTTTAAAATATCCGTTCAAATAATGGTACTGGTGGCCGTCTTTGTCCTGCTTGGTGTAAAGAAGGGCGAAATTCGGCTCAATACCGCTGGAAGTGTCAAACATCATGGATATGGAACCGGTCGGCGCGACCGTGGTAAGCGCGGCATTACGCCTTTTAATTTTCCGGTCGCTGAAAACGCTTAAATTATAATTAGGAAACACTCCTTTGCTTTCCGCCAGCTCTTCGGACATTTCTTCGCTAACTTTTTGGATGAATGCCATTGTTTTTTCCGCGAGCGCGAATCCTTCCGGAGAATCATATTTCACGCGAAGCCGGTACAGCATATCCGCGAATCCCATTACTCCAAGCCCGATGCGCCGGTTGGCTTTCATTGTCTCTGTAACTTTCGGCACTGGAAAATTAGACCGGTCAATAACATTGTCCAACATCCGGATGGCGGCGCGGACTACAAACGCCAACCTATCCCAATTCACAGTTGGTTTATCCTGCCTGCCCGACTTAGCTTCAGCGGCGGCGGGAGCTTGTCGAAGGACAAAAGCCGCAAGATTAATTGAACCGAGATTGCATACATCATAAGCGCCAAGCGGCTGTTCGCCGCAAGGATTAGTCGCCTTAATATCGCTGAAACGCGGCAAAGGATTGGCGCGATTAGCAGTATCAATGAAAAATGTTCCCGGTTCGCCGTTAGTCCAGGCGGCGTCCACAATCATAGTAAATAATTCTTTAACGGTAATGTCTATTTCTTCATAACCGGTTACCGAGCCGTTTTTGGCCCGCAAAACCTTATGCGGCTTCATCTTTTTTCCATTCCAAGTTGCCAACCAGAACTCATTCGGACGATTAACAACCGCTTCCATAAATTCGTCCGTTAAGCCGACCGAAATGTTAAAATTCCGGAACTGGCCCTCAACGCGCTTGCAATTGATAAAATCAATAATGTCCGGATGGTCCACGCGAAAAATCGCCATATTGGCGCCATGCCGGCCCTGCTGTTTAATTACGCCGAATGCCTGATTATAAACGCCTAAAAAAGAAACCGGACCGGAAGAGACCCCGCGCGACCGCTTGGTCGGCATGCCGGCCGGCCGCAATTCCGAAAACGCGAATCCCAAACCGGAACCGGCCTGCTGGAGAAGCGCCGCATCTTTCAGAGTGCCGAAAATACTCTCCATATTGTCGTTAATCGGAAGCACGATGCAGTTAGCCACTAAGGGAGTGGGGGCGCCGGCATTGGTAATGGTACGGCCAGCCGGAGTAAACTCTTTGCGCGCCATCACTTCAAAAAATTCTTCTTCAAATTTACCTGTCATTTTATCATCGGCGCCATAGTCACGCTCAACTTCAGCCAATGCCCTGGCCACTCTGCGGAACATCTCGGCCGGCGTCTCCTGCGAACCATCGTCCCGGACAAATAAAAAACGCTTCTTCATCATTTTCAGTGCGTTCTCGGAAAAAGAAACGTTTATTTGTCCGTCAGTTAACTTTTGGGATGGGCTATTCGCTGGCATGTTATTAACAGATTGGTTTATATAATTACATTTTAACATTTTAGCGGTTTTTCAAAATGTTCTTCTGTGGATAACACGCGCTCGCTTAAATAAAAAGCGTCTTTGGAGACGCCTTTTGTTGGCTAATTTATAAACTAAATTTCATTAACTACATTATCAATCTCAAAGCAAAAAGATGGGTCGGATTCTTTTCACAGCTTAAAAAATAAGTTGAATCGTTTGAATTGCCGATATGTCCGCCAAGAAGTTTAAGCGACAAATCAAGTTTTGAATGAACTGACAATGCCTTATCGGAATTGCCGTTATGCATTATCTTAACGGAAGCTAATTCTGAAACGCAACTCGGACAATCCGGCAACGCTGGCGGCCCAAAACTAAACGCGTCTCGGCTATAATTTACATCATTAGTAAGATATCCAACCAAAATATCTAATTGCGTCTTAATCTGTTTTTTGTCCTTTTCGTCCCTATCAGCCAAAAAAACTTCCAAGCCGCGTATTATCACGCCATTTCTCCATTAAATAAAAGGAACTGCTTTATAGTATAAAAAATATAAGGAGAGATGTCAAATACAAAAAACAAGGGAGCCGCTGCCGCGACTCCCCGGACAGCCTTGATCCTTGAATCAAGGCACCTTTATCCCTCTCCGTGAGCTCATGAGGAATTCTTTTATTATATATTAATAAAATACTAATGTCAAGTGCGCGAGGGGCTAGTCAACAACTAAAAACTAAAGTGATGCTATTTTTACAAACAAAACAGCTGGTTTGTAAAAATAGCTGAACGGATATTATTTCCTCTTTCGGCGCAAAAAAGCGGGGATGTCCCATAAGTCCGTCGGTTTTTTTTGCAAAACCGGTTTTGATTTTGTATTTTTTTGAGCATCGGATTCTTTTTCTCCGGTTTTTTCTTTCAAAATCGGCGGCTCAAACTTGCTGTCATTGGCAGTAAAAAGATTTGACAACGAAGAAGACGGTTTGCCGACTGACGCGCCGTTAAAACCGGTGGCTATCAAAGTAACCTTTACCGAATTGGCTTTCATGGCTTTGTCGTGGTAAGCGCCGAATATAATTTTCGCAGACGGGTCCACCGCTTCGGAAATAATTTTGGCGATATCATTGATTTCGCTCATCCGCAAATCCTTTGCTCCCGATATTCCAAAAAGAACTCCTTTTGCCCCGTCAATGGATATTTCCAAAAGCGGCGAATTAACGGCTTGCGTTACGGCGCTTACCGCTCTTTCTTTGCCGCTGGCCATGCCAATGCCAATCAAAGCCGAGCCGGCATTTTGCATAATGGTTTTCACATCGGCAAAATCAACATTGACTACGCCCGGCATGGCAATCAGTTCCGCTATACCCTGCACCGCGGAACGGAGAATGGTGTCCACCGCCTCAAAGGCCTTTATCAAACTGGTGTCTTGGTCAATAATCGCGAAAATCCGGTCATTCGGCACCACTATCAAAGTATCCACTTTATCTTTTAATTTTATGTATCCATCCTGGGCAATTCTCGCTCGCTGGGAGCCCTCAAAAGTAAACGGTTTGGTGACTACGGCGATAGTAAGAGCGCCAAGTTCTTTGGCGGCTTCCGCCACTACCGGCCCCGCTCCGGTGCCGGTACCTCCGCCAAGCCCGGCAGTGATAAATACCAAATCCGCCCCTTTTAACGCCTCTACGATTTCCGCCCGAGTTTCTTCAGCGGCCTGCCTGCCCAAATCCGGATTCATTCCGGTGCCAAGGCCTTTAGTTAAATTTTTTCCGATATGGAGCTTAACATCGGCTTCGCAAAGTTCCAGGTCCTGAGTATCGGTATTGATAGCGATAAATTCCACGCCTCTTAAAAAATCGCCGTGCATCCTGCTGACCGCATTGCCGCCGCCGCCGCCGACGCCGACAACTTTAATAACCGCCTTATTATGCTGTAAATTATCTCCGTTTAATTTTCTAAATTTTTTAGACATTTAAATTATGGCAAAAGATTGTTAATGGCGTTCTTAAGCCAATTTTTTAATCCGCCGCCGCCGCCAGAATCGCCAAACATTCGATTCCGGCCTTCCATAAGCAATCCCAGCGCGCCCACGAATTGCGGGTCTTCTGCCTGCAAACTGATTTCTCCGTTTGGCGATTCAACAGAAGCAATATCCGGTATGCCAATCTGAGCCGGCAAATCCATTTCTTCTTTAACAAAATCAACTATTCCGGAAAGCTTGCAGCCACCGCCGACTAAAACCACTCCCACCGGCAATTGAGACGCTTTTCCGATAATCTTAAGTTCATTATTAACGAATTCAAATATTTCCGCAAGCCGAACTTCTATTATTTCCGCGATAAAACGGCGGGAAACATTGGAACGGGTATCCGGGTCTATTTTTTTCAAGTCAACCTGCTCCCGTCCGGAAGCGCCTTTCAAATTCGCCGAACCATAAGTTAATTTTACCGCCTCGGCGGCCTCTACGGAAGTTTTCAGCC
This sequence comes from Candidatus Harrisonbacteria bacterium RIFCSPHIGHO2_02_FULL_42_16, assembly GCA_001818695.1. Lineage (GTDB taxonomy): Bacteria > Patescibacteriota > Minisyncoccia > UBA6257 > 02-FULL-45-10c > 2-02-FULL-42-16. The sequence continues at coordinate 5,767 of MHJG01000008.1, forward strand.
CGATAGCCAAATCATTAGTGATGTTTCCGGAACCGACCGGAAAAACCGCGCAATGAATCAATTTATTTTCTTCGTAAACGCACAAACTAGTGGTACCAAATCCCACATCCACCAAAGCAACGCCTAAATCCTTTTGATTTTTCGAAAGAGACGCCATGGAATCCGCGAGCGGAGAAAAAATAAGCCCGCCTACGGACACGCCAGCCATCTCAACGCATTTAGTCAAATTTTTTATTGACGGGCCGAAGGCGTCAATAATTAAGCTGTTTACTTCCAACCGATTGCCGCTCATTCCCAAGGGGTCGCGGATATCACCTATTCCGTCCACCACGAATTCTTTCGTAATGGCATGCAAAACCATCCGATTAGACGGCAATTTTATGGCTTGGGACGCTTGAATCGCCCTGTCAATATCATCTTGATACACTTCGTTATCGGCGCGGGAAACCGCCACGATTCCCCGGGAGGACTGAACATGAACATCTCCATTGGCGTTAATAAATAAATTTTTAAGGGCATTTTTGGAGACCTTCTTAATTTCGCCGAACATTATATTCAGTGAACGGGTCATTTCCGCCAAGTCATCAACACTGCCCTTTCTCATTCCGCCGGACGGAGTTTTAAAAAGATTAACCAAAACCGTCCGTCCGTCGCTTTTGACTTCGGCCACGGCGGCTTTTAAGCTCTGCGAACCGATATCTAAACCGGTAATAAAATTATTAGCCATGTATATGCGGTAATTTCAAAAGAAGCTCCTCTTCTTTTTTCTCCATCTTTATTCTATCACTTTTTTTCTGGTGGCCATAACCTAAAATGTGCAAAACTCCGTGAATCAGCATCAATAGCAGGTCTTCTTTGTTTTTTTTGATGTATTCAGGGGCTAAATAAACTTCTCCAAGCTTATCGTCGCCCGGAAAATTTTTTGGCTTGGTAAAAGAAAGGACATTAGTAGCCCTGTTTTTTCCGCGAAACTTTTGATTAAGCGACTTCATTCGCCCGTCGCCTATAAGATAAACTTCAATAAGCCCGTTTTTACGCAATAACGAAGCCAATCTACGAGATAATTTAGACGCTGATTGCTTATATTCTTTAACTGCTTTATCTAAAGCCGTAATTTTTAATTTCATATTAAATTACGGAAAATTTCATCCTTTTTCATTTTCGCCGCCTTGATTATTTTTTTTCTCAAATTGTTCCCCCTCCATAAGATTATCTTATCTCCGCGTCAAATTTTTCCGCCACGGCCTTTATAATAATTTTCAATTCTTTGTCCGCTTCCGCGTCAGTCAAAGTGCGGTCTTCGGCCTGAAAAACAATCCGAAAGGTCAGCCCTTTTCTTTTTTCTTCCGGAGACGGCTCATAAAAATCAATCAAGTCAATATCGGATACCAATTTCGGGCTTATCCGCTGAATAAATCC
>MHJG01000009.1 GCA_001818695.1 Candidatus Harrisonbacteria bacterium RIFCSPHIGHO2_02_FULL_42_16
AGGCCTGCTCAAAAACAAAAACTCCTTCGCCGGCGGAATATGTCGCTCGGCTTTATGTATTCGGCCTGACGGTTGCCGGATTGCTGGCTTTCGGAGCGATTGTTTACGGCTCAATAAAATACATCGTCTCTGCCGGAAACACTTCTTCCCAAGAAGACGCGAAAGGACAGATTTATCAGGCAATTTTAGGGTTGGTTCTGCTTTTAGGCGCTTCAATTATTCTATATACCATTAATCCAAAATTAGTAACTCTGACAAATCCCCAAGTGGAAATTATTGATTTAACAAATCTGGCGCAAACCGGAGAATACCGCGCTGGCGGCCAACAGCAAGGACTTTCCGGCGCAAGAGAAGCGCATCCGTTCTGCCAAGGAGTAATTTCCGGCAAAATTACCATTAATACTGATATAAAATTTACGGGTCCGGCGACAGATGTAATCAGAGCGCAAATTCCTTCTGGTTCTGTTTCCGGATCTGTCTGCACCAGCTGTAAAAATAACGCCAGCCAAAAAGAAGTCCGCGGCGAATGCTCTTGCAACGAAGGTTACTTTGGATTCATTGATTCTATCCAAAGCGGAAGCAGTAAATGCCTAACCCAAGACGAGTGCAAAAACAAAGGATATGTAATCGGTGCCGACGGCAAAAAATGCATACCGAAACCATAATAAATTATGAACTGGAAAGCTTATATAAAAATATTTTTAATAATAGCCATTCTCGCAGTAATCGCATTGGCGGCCTATTGGTTTTTCTCCCAGCCGAATACTCTGCAAAGCATAAATTCAGCTTTATTCGGCCAGAAAGAAACGCCAACCGGCAACGGAAAATCTTCCGTGGAAACCGGCGGGTTGAACCAGCTGACCGCCGAACCGATTTTTGATTATTGGATTAACGATAAGGATAATTCCGTTTATTATTTGAACGAAGCCGGAAGCGTTTATAAAATTTCCGGAACAGAAAACAAATTAATTAATTCCCAAACCCTCGGCGGACTTAATAAAATCCAACGTTCGCGCGACGGCAATAAAATTTCCGCGAAGTTCAATTATCCGAATTTTCCGATTTTCAGCATTTTTGACGCTTCCTCCGCCAGCTGGCAGCCGATTCCCGGAAATATATTGTCGCTTGCCTGGTCGCCGGTCTCCGATGAAATTATGTATCTGGACCATAACTCACTCAATATTTTAAATTTGACCACCCAAAAACCCAAAAAATTGCTTGATATGACGCAAAAGGACTTAGAACTTAACTGGCTTTCCGACACCAAAGCGCTGTTTTCCACTACTCCGACTATATATATGCCGACTTCTGTTTGGACGCTGGACACCAATACAAAAACTATTACGGCTGTTGTCCAAAATGAATACGGCCTGACAGTAAATTGGCTCAAAAACGGTTCTGTTGGTATTAAACTTAATAATATCCAAAGAAATCCGGTTCTTAGCGCCATAGACAAAGACGGCAACGCGCTGGCGACTTTTACCTTTGTAACCCTGCCGTCAAAATGCGCCGGCGAACTGGAAAAAATTTATTGCGCCATTCCCAAAAATATCCCCGAGGGCGCAAAACTGCCGGATGATTACTATAAAAAGGCGGTTTATTTTGACGATGCTATCTACGCCATTGATATCAAGGCGGACACCGCCGAGCTGCTCTTTGACGAAAAATCCATTGACGCGGAACACCTGGAATTATTTAATAATACGCTCTTATTCAAAAATCGTTTGGACGAAAAATTATACAGCTTAAAAATAAAATAGAATAGAATAGGATTTTCTTGCGTTAAAGCGGTTTTATTACTATGCGGCGGGCGGGTCCTTCGCCGATGCTTTCGGTCTTTAAGTCCGGCCTAGTAGCAAGCTCAATATGAACCAAACGCCTTTCATAAGCGTTCATCGCCGGCAATTCTATTGCTTCTTTTTGAAGCAAGGCCTTCCGCGCAGTTGCCTTGGCCAACTCGGTAATCAATCTTTCTCTTTCCTTTTTGTAATTATTTACGTCAACGCTTATTTTTTCCAACTGCAATTTTTTTGCCATAATATTCACGATATGGTCCAAATCAAAAACCAATTTCGGCAATGATTCTTTTTCCGCGCTTTCATCGTGGATAAAAATCCTAACCCGACGGGAATCAGAATCCAAATCAACCGAAAAATCAAATCCGCCGGCAGTAAGCAGTTCTTCAATTTTTTGTTTCAATAATTCCATGTTCTTGTTTCTCTTTCTCTAAATTAAGCGTCTTATTTATATAAATCTGCTGGACTATGGAAAAGACCCCGGTTACCAGCCAATAAAGCCCGATAGCGGTAGGTAAACTGCTTAAAATAACAACGGTTAATATCGGGCCGAAATACACCATTTGCCTGCCAATTCTTTCCGGAGGCGATAATTCCTGCCCTTTCTTAATTTCCGGAAGCGTCAGCCGGCCCTGCCAATATTGCGCAATCGCCGCTAAACCAACCATAAGGATACTTCGTTTTTCCAAATCAATCAAGCCCAAAAACATAGGATTCAAGTGGGCAGGACTAACAATAAAACTATATAAATGAACAAAAATATCGGGAGAGAGTCCCTGTAAAAATACCTGATATAAAGCGATTAAAACCGGCAATTGAATAATAATCATCAAAAAACCGGAAAAAGGGTTTACTTCGTGCTTTTTATATAAATCCATCATCGCCGCAGCTTGTTTTTCCTTATTATCCTTATGAGCATGCTGGATTTTTTTAATTTCCGGCTGAAGACGCTGTAAAATAATCTGATTCTTGGCGCTTTTATAAAAAAGCGGGGCAAAAATAAGCCGGATAAAAACAGTAAGCAGAATAATCGCTATTCCCAAGTCCTGAAAAGCGACGGTGTTGTATAAAAATACCAGCGCATTAATCAACGGATTATATAAAATTGTTTGAAACATATTTTGCGAATTTATTATTTGCGTTATCCGTTAGGCAGTATCTTACTTATGTATTCTTTTAATTTTTCTCCAACCTCTTCTTTTTTTAATTCTTTTATTGCCGGCGAAATAATTATCAAATAATCTTTGCCGCCTATTTTTTTACTATACGGCCTAACCAGAGAAAAAACCAGTCGGCGCAATTTATTCCGCCGTACCGCCAGACGCGCGATTTTCTTGCTGACAATTACGCCAAAGCGGCTGTAAGGAAGGGAATTTCTAAAGATTTTTATTAGAAAATACGGCGTTTTTACCGCCGTACTTTTTTCCTTCAACATTTTTTGTATCGGTAAACGGTATTTTTTTGACAGCATAAACCGCGCAACGCCGAACAAATTAAATTTTAAACCGTCAACCGCCGCCTTCCTTTTCTGCGCCTTCTGGACAAAACTCTGCGGCCCCCAAAAGTGCGGGCTCTCTTTAAAAATCCATGGACGCGCGCCCGTTTTTTCTTTCTTGGCTGGTAAGTTTGAGACATAAATAATTATTAATTATAAAATGGTTATATTCCTTATTTACAGTATACGCTTATTCCTTAAAATTTTGCAAATTATTGAGCATCTCGCTGAAATTACTCGTGATTTCCCAATGTTTTTATGTTTTTGGCAATAAAACATGAACAAAAAGTGGGGTGTCGTTGCATAATTGTAAAAAGCGCGCTTTTTTCTTTTAAAAAATGTTTTCAACAGAAAATTAACAGCTTGTTCCATTTTTGCCATTTGACTATTAGGACGCTATAAAAGTAAAATTAAAATACTTGCGTAAATTTTTATCGGCTGCTTAAATACTTAAATTTTCTAAACCAATAACATCGTTGAAAAAATATGGAACACAATAAACTTTGGCAAACCGCTCTCGGAGAAATAGAGCTTCAAATTTCCAGGCCCAATTTTGTGACTTGGCTTAAAAACAGCCAGCTTATTGACAAACAAGACGGGGTCGCGTTAGTCAGCTTGCCGAATAATTTTTCTAAAGAATGGGTAGAAAATAAATATCAAAAAATAATCCTTGCCGCCATAAGAAATCTGGACGAAACAACAAAAACAATTAAATTTACAGTCCATGGAAATTCTTCAAACGCAGGCTCTCTGAAAAATAAAAATTTGCCCGCTTCCGAAAAATATAAAGAGCAATCGTCTTTTGACGAATTAATAATCAATCCGGACACCAATCTGAATCCGCGTTATAAATTAAGTTCTTTTGTGGTGGGAAAATCCAACGAATTGGCTTTCGCTGTCGCTACGGCAATAGTGGAAAATGTGGGTAAAAAATATAATCCTCTTTATGTTTACGGCGGCGTAGGCCTTGGAAAAACTCATTTAATCCAAGCGATAGGAAATGAAGTGTTGAAAAAATACGACAACAAAGTCCGGGTTAAATATGTAACTTCTGAAAAATTTACCAATGATGTTATTTACGGCCTCAAAAATAGAAGGATGGAAGATATGAAAGATAAGTATAGAAGCGTGGACGTGCTGATTATTGACGATATCCAATTTATAGGCGGAAAAGCGGCAACCGAAGAAGAATTTTTCCATACTTTTAACGCGCTTTACGATAATAATAAACAAATTATAATCTCTTCCGACCGGCCCCCGAAATTTCTTCCGGACTTAGACGAACGCCTCAAATCAAGATTTGAAGGCGGCATGAAGGCGGACATTGTTTTGCCGGATTACGAACTCCGAACCGCGATATTAAAAACTAAGCTATCGGAAAAAAATGAAGATTTACCGGAAAATATAATTGAATTAATCGCCAATAAAATACAAAGAAACCTTCGGGAATTAGAGGGGGTTTTAAACCGGGTTATTTTCTATAAAAAAACGAAGTCGGCCGTTTCTTTAAAAATCGTTGAAGATATCATAAGCGATACCGTTAAACAACCGACTAAAAATATTAATCCGAACCAGATTATTAAAGCAGTTGCCGATTATTTTGATGTTTCTTCTGAAGAGTTAGCTGGCCGTTGCCGAAAAAAGAATATCGTTGAACCAAGACAAATAGCAATCTATCTTTTAAGGGATGTTTTGAATTTATCTTATCCTTATATTGGTGAACGGCTTGGAAAAAGAGACCATACTACCGCCATTTACGCCTATAAAAAACTTTCCGAAGAAATAAACAGAAATACCGATTTAAACCAAAAAATTATGGCTATTAAAGATTTAGTTTATAAAGAAATATAAAACTGTTAAATAATGTATTAAATAACTGTTGAAAACCAATATAAAATAATGTCAGTGATATCCGCTATAAAATTAACTTAAATCTAAGCTCAATTTAAAAAAACAGGTTATGCACAAAAAACTGTCCGAATTTCCCCTGAATATAAATTAATTTTTGAAGGATTTTCATATTAAAACCGGGTTTTCCACAGAAATAACCGTTTACTACTACAACTACTTTTTATATAAACTAATAAATTTATGAAAGTAATAATTTTAAAAGATAATTTTCGCGATGGCTTAAACGCTGTGGAAAAAACAACAGCCGAAAACGTAAACTTGCCGATTTTAAAAAATGTTTTAATAAAAACATTTAATAATAGAATTCAAATATCAGCCACCAATTTAGAGTTAGCCGTTACAAAATTTATTTCCGGAAAAATAATTGAAGACGGAAGCATTACTGTCCCGTTATCGGCGCTACTTTCAATAATAAATAATTTAAACGCGGAAAGGGTAAATTTGGAGGTAAAAAATAATATCTTAACTTTAAAAACTGACAACTACGAAGCGATTATTCAAGGATTGCCGGAAGAAGAATTTCCAATTATTCCTAAAATAGAAAATACGGAAAATTATTTACGGCTGGATAATGAAATTCTTAAGGAAGGCCTTTTAAAAGTTATTAATGCCGTTCAGATTTCGGAATTAAGGCCGGAGCTTAGCGGTATCCTTCTGGATTTTCAAATAACCAATTTTAAATTAGCCGGAACGGATAGTTTCCGATTAGCAGAAAAAACAATCAATGAAAATAATTTTAAATGCAATTTTTCTAAAGGATTTAAAATAATTATTCCTTTAAAAACAATCCAGGAATTTCTAAGAATACCAATTAGCGGAGAGATTACAATTTTAACCGACTTAAACCAGATATTATTTAAAAATGACGATTTGGAAATTATTTCCAGATTGATAAGCGGGAATTATCCGGATTACGAACAAGTAATTCCCAAAACTTTGGAAAGCGAAGTAATTTTTGAAAGAGAGCAATTGCTAAGCGCGGTAAAATTAGTCAGCACTTTTAGCGGAAAAATAAACGATATAAAAATTAACGCGAAAGAAGGAAAAAAGTCGCTTGAAATTTATTCGGCAAACCAGTATTTGGGAGAAAATAAATATTTAGTGCCGGTGAAAATGAAAGGCGAAATTTTTAATCTATCGTTTAATTGGCGTTATTTTGTGGATGGATTAAAAAACTTTAACAACAGTGAGATTTTTCTTGGGGTTAGTGAAGGCAATCATCGGAGCATAATTAAAGACCCGAAAGACGCTTCGTATTTTTATATTTTAATGCCAATAAACCCTTAGGCAGGAATCGCATTATCTAAATAAAATAATTTCTTTTCTGTATTCTTTATCGGATATATCTGTTATTTTTAAAACCAAAGAGTTTTGTAATTCCGTATTTTTTGGCGAAATATCAAATTGATAAGAAACAACTTTCCCAAAATTTCCCAGTCGCTGGTCAACTAACTCATTATTAAAATAAAGTTGAATAGCCGCCACTTCGGTATTATTGACAATTTGCGCCCGAACAAGGACTTTTCCGCTATTAATAAATTCGCCGCTTTTGGGAGACAATAAATTTATGGTTATTTGTTCAGGGCCGGAATCGCTGATTTTTGCGCCTATCGGCAGGGGTTGGTTATAGTTTATAGAGAAATTTTCTATGGTTTGTTTTCCCCATTTTAGTATCGGAATCTCCCAATTTTTAAATTGAGAATCATTTTCCGGTTTTTTTGGTTCAGGTCCTTGAGGATTATTTTTATCCAAATAATAAAGTATGGTATGGAGTTGGAGATATTCTTTTCCGCCGAAGTTATAATTTACCGCGTATTTTCCGTTTAAAACCGGCTTTTCATTTATGATGGGGTCGGGTTTATTAAATGAAATAAATTTATATTCTTTTAAGGCCTCTCTCATAAAAGAGCTCCAGATGGGGATAGCGGCTAAAATACTGGAACCGCTCCTTTCCATTTGGGTATTATCATTATTTCCCGCCCATACTCCTGCCACAAGCTGAGAGGTGTAGCCAATAGTCCAAGCATCGCGGTAATCATTGGTAGTTCCGGTTTTAAGAGCTACCTGATGGCCTGGAAAAATAGTTAAAGGCAAGCTAGAAATAAAAAGACCGGAACGCGCTTCGGTATCCGAAAGAATATCGTTAATCAGCCGGGCGTATTGTGAATCTAATGCTTGAGCCGGAGAGTCCTTGTATTCTTCAATTAAATTTCCGTCAGAATCCGTTATTTTAAGAATCATCGTTTGCCGGTGTTTTGTTCCGTCTTGGGCAAATACCGAATAAGCGCCCACTAATTCTTTTAAGGTTATTTCTCCTCCGCCCAAAACCAGCGACAGCCCATAACGTCCCCGTTCAGTTAAAGAATTAATCCCGAAATTTTTCGCTAATGCCAGCACTTTATCAATGCCGGCTAAATAAAGCGTTTTTACGGAAGGTATGTTGATTGACTGGGCAAGCGCCGTACGAAGGGTAACTGGTCCGCGGAATTTGTTGTCAAAATTTTGCGGATGGAAACACTCTTTTTTTTCGTTGGAAAAATCAACTTCCAGCGGACAGTTCGGATTATCGGCCGAAAATTCGGTCGGAAGGTCAAATAACACGGTGTCCGGAGTAAATCCTTTTTCAAAAGCGGCGGCGTAAGCGAATGGTTTCATTGCCGAACCCGGCTGGCGCAGGCCCTGGGTAGCGACATTAAAATTGCCCTCAAACAAGCAGTTTTTTCCAGGCAGGCAATTTTCCGGTTCCGGCTCGCCGAAGTAATTTTTTGACCCAACCATAGCCAATATCTGGCCGGTAACAGCGTCTTGAGCCACCAAGGCCGCATTATGCCCTTTATAAAGGTCGGTATTTCTTTTAGCGCCTTCGGATACGGCTTTTTCAGCGATTTGCTGTAATTTCCAGTCAAGGGTGGTGATAACGCGCAATCCGGCGCTTTCCGTGTATTGCTCTCCGTATTTATTGTTCAGGTATTCCTGCGTTTCTAATACAAAATGGGTAGCTTTAATTCCGGTAACCTGTTGTTCGAATGTCAGCTCAACTTTTTTAGCCCTGCCTTTTTCTTCGTCATCTATGTAGCCAAGCTGATTCATTTTTTCTAAAACATTGTCTTTTCTTTTAAATAATTCATCTAAATGTCTTCCCCAGGGAGAATAGTAAGTTGGCGCTTTTGTTAAACTGGCTAAAAGCGCCGATTCTGCCAAAGAAAGATTTTTGGCGGGCTTGTTAAAAAATGTTTGAGAAGCCGCTTCAATACCGTAAGCATTTCCTCCATAAGGTATTTGGTTTAGATAAAGATTTAAAATTTCGTCTTTGGAATAGCGTTTTTCCAATTCAAAAGCGATTACCAGCTCTTTGATTTTTCTGATTATAGTTTTTTCCGGAGACAAAAAAGCGTTTTTAGCAAGCTGTTGGGTAATGGTTGACCCGCCCTGCACCACCTTTCCTTTTATTAAGTCGGTTATTAAAGCGCGCAAAATAGCCCGCCAGTCAAATGCGGGATTGTTATAAAAATTATCGTCTTCAATGGCAATAGTCGCCCATTTCACGTAATCGGGTATTTCTTCAAAAGGAATTACCGTCCTTTTTTCTTCGCCGTGGATTTCATAAAGAAGGGTTTCTCCGGTTCGGTCGTAAATTTTCGTGGACTGGGCAATCTGGCGATTTTCAAATTGTTCCGGATCCGGCAAGTTTTTTAAAATAACCGCAAAAATTACCAGCCCGGAAGTAAGCAAAAAAACCGTTATTAACAATAACGTCAGGGACAAGGAAATTGGTTTATTGCCGCGCGTTTTCGCCATATTTAAGAATTACTTTATTATACTTTATTTTTTTCTGGAACATAAACAGCGCGGCCTTTGGCCGCGCTGTTTAATAAAACTGTTTTATATTGAATAAATAATATAATTTATTCGGTTTCTTCCAGGTCTAAATCAGTATTCGAACCATCTTCTGTTTCGGTAGAATCCGGGGATTCAGCATCTCCTTCATCCCAACCGTCTTCTTTTTTTAATACCGGAGAAAAATCAGTTTCTAATAACATTGCATTATAAAAAATATATTGCGACCTTTATTTACAGGATGTCTTATAGCAATTATTAAGTGAAATATATATTAACGGAATAATTTGTCAACCCCCGTATCCGGCCTTTTTATGGCGGCGGTTATCGCTGTTGCTAAGGCATCTGACGCATCGTCGTAGCCGGTGATATTATTCAAATTAAGGATTTTTGCGACCATTTTGGAAACTGCTTTTTTGTCGGCAAAACCGTAACCGGTAACGGCCAACTTTATTTCGTTCGGACCCAGTTCTTTTATGGGAATGCCGCGTTTGGCGATTTCCAGCATCAGCGCTCCCCGGGTTTGGGCAACTGCGATGCCGGTTTTAATGTTTTTGGAAAAATAAATTTTTTCAATGCCCGCCAAGCCAGGTTTGTATTTATTTAATAGTTTAGAAACTTTTTTTGAAATTTCCAGAATTGATTTGGCGGGCTCCCCTTTTGTTTCCAGAACTCCGTAATCCAAAAGTTTAAAATTTTTTCCGGATAAAATAAGGCCGTAACCGACTCGCTTACTGCCCGGGTCAATTCCAAGTATTACCATAACTAATTATTTAGCCAATATTAGCTGTAATATTTTGTACATCGTCGTGCTCTTCCAGCGCCGCGATTAAATCCGACAATTTTTTCTTATTTTTATCGGAAATTTGTTGCGGGAATTTTGGCTTCCACTCCCCGTCTTTTTTTTCGAAGGCCCAGAGAACGGTTCCGGGATTCGCTATCTTAGCGCCGTTTTCAGACAAAATATGTTTTATTTCTGAAATAGTGCGGTTGCGATTGTCGGTAATCGCTTCAATTATCAAGGCTGCGCCTTCCGGGCCGTAGGCCTCAACGGTTAGGTCTTCCAGATTTTTTTCTTCCGATGCTTTGCTGATTGCTCTTTCAATATTTTCCTGCGGCACATTGTTTTCCTTGGCTTTTTCCATAGCGGAACGGAGCCGGGGATTGAAATCCGGATTGGATTCGGTTTTCGCCGCCGCCGAAATTGCTTTAAGCAGTTTGGAAAAAAGTTGGCCGCGTTTTTTGTCAGCCACGCCTTTTTGGTTTTTGATTTGAGACCATTTATTATGTCCAGACATACTATTATTATATATTATATAAAATAAAAAACCCCCGCCATTAACTAATTGGCGGGGGCGGGTTATTGGGAAAGGTTACCATCCCCAACCCCAACCGGTTTTGCCGCATTGTTCCGAAAGATATCCCTGTGTTTCAACGTAATGCAGTTCGCGTTTTCCGAAATGAATATCCACGGAGACATCACGGTCAGGCGGCACATCAACATAACAGGTATAAGTGCCGATGAATTTTCCGGCTTTTTTAATCTCCAAAGATAAGGTTTCCCGGCGATACTGCCCGGTTCCGTTCCAGGGCAGTGGCAGAGAATAATGATTTCCAAAACTTAACATCACTGCTTTTTGGTTAAGTTTTTCTCTGCCGAGCCATAATGATTTCGGGTCTCTTTTTCCCGCAGTGTATTCAGAAATTATTCCATTGCCTCTGTAGAGCGGTTTTGCGGTGGTGCGCGGCGCGTCATTGTGAATCGTGAGCCAAGAGCGATACAGCGAGAACCCCGTTGTTGCTATCTTGACTCGCGTTCCTTGCTGAAGCGTTCCGCAACCAGTCATTCCCATTCCCAACAAAGCGAACATCAGAAGCCCAGTTAATTTTCTTTTCATTTTGTTCCTCCTATTAAGAACCACTATAATAGTATCATAATGCAGAAGATTTGTCAAATTACGCCGGAAAACCGCTATTTATTAACATTTTTATTTGCTTTTTGAATTAGCTTGGGAGTAATATACGGATAATGGTTCAGGAAAACGATAGCGCTAAGCTAAAGGTTATTTTAGAAAAATCTCGGAGAGAAGCAGAGGAGCGGGACGCGCAACGACGCGCCGTTAAGGCGGGTGTTTTGTATATTAATTTGGCGGCCCAGCCGGTTGAGACCGACGCTTTGGAATTGATTCCGGAAAAAACAGCCAGAGATGTTCAAGCGGCCACCATAGAAAAAAAAGGAGACCGGGTGGTGTTGGCGGCGTTCAATACGGACGAGCCAAAAACAAAAAAACTTATTGAGGGGCTCGCTTTTAATGGCTTAAAACTTAAATTATTTATTTCTTCATTGTCCAGCTTGGAACGGGCTTGGGAATTTTATAAATATACCGTTAAAAAAACCGGACCAATTACCGGGCGGATTGATATTGACAAAGAACGGCTCGCGGGCTTGGTTAAAAGATTGGTTGAACTGCCGATTGTCAAAAAAGAGATAGATAATTTTGATTTCAAAAAGTTGCCTACCGCCCAGATATTGGAAATTGTGCTGGCCGGCGCGCTTAGCAGTAGGGCTTCCGATATTCACTTTGAGCCCTCCCGTCTGGCAGTCAAGCTCCGTTATCGGATTGATGGCGATTTGAATGATGTAATGGATAATTTAAAATTACCCATTTATAACCATATTGTGTCTCGCGTAAAATTATTGTCTAATTTAAAACTTAATGTCCGGGATGAGGCGCAGGACGGGCGATTTACCATCGGACTGGGAAAAAAAGAAATAGAGCTTAGGGTGGCGGTAGCGCCTTCGGAATTCGGCGAAGTGATTGTGATGCGCGTATTGGACCCGGACGCCATCAATTTAAGTTTGGAGGATTTGGGATTTCGAAAAGATGACTTGGAAATAATTTTGTCCGAACTTAAAAGGCCTAACGGCATGATTCTTAATACCGGTCCGACTGGTTCCGGCAAAACTACCACCCTTTACGCGTTTTTAAAATATAAAAATTCTCCGGAAATAAAAATTATTACCATAGAAGACCCGATTGAATATCATTTGGACGGCATTGAACAAACCCAGGTTGATTTGAAAGCGAATTATAATTTTGCCAATGGCCTTAAATCCATAATGCGTCAAGACCCGGACGCCATTCTTATTGGCGAAATTCGGGATAAAGAAACCGCCGCTATCGCTATTCAATCCGCGCTTACCGGACATTTGGTTTTTTCCACGGTGCACGCCAATCAGGCCGCCGGCGCCATTCCCCGGTTGATTGATTTGGGAGTAAGGCCGACCAGCATCGGACCATCGCTTAATTTGATTATTGCCCAACGTTTGGTTAAAAAATTATGCCCGAAATGCAAAATCGGGAAGAAATTAGAGCCAAAAGAAAAATCCGCTTTGGAAAAATTTTTGGCTCATTTGCCGAAAAGAGTTAACCGGGACGGATATAAAAATTTTTCCGTTTTTGAATCGGCGGGCAAGAAAAATTGCAAAGAATGCGCCGGCGTCGGCTATAAAGGAAGAGTCGGCATTTATGAATTATTGCAGGTTACCAAAGAAATTGAGAATTTAATGAATAAAAAAGCCGGCGAAGCGGATATTTATGATTTTGCCGTTAACCAAGGAATGGTGACTATGCAGCAGGACGGAATTTTGAAAGTGATTTCCGGAATCACTACAATGGAAGAGGTTGAAAAATTAACCGGCCCGATAAATATATAAAAACCTTTGTTCTGTGGGCAAGTCCCGTTAAGGGAAAAGTGGAACTTTTTTAAATAAATTTAAAAAAGGTTAGAATTGTCTTAAGGATAGACCTCGCCTGAGCCAAGTCGTCCATTAAGAATAATTCCCGCCCACAGAACAAAGGTTTCTATAAAATAAAAACTTAAACTGCTATTTTGGTAGTATAGCATAAAAAAAGTAGTATGTCAACCCCCAATGCAAGTTAAAAAAGTCATAAATAAAACAGATAATTTCCATGTTGATTTGGCGCTTCGGCCAACGAAGTGGTCGGATTATATCGGGCAGGAAAAGATAAAAAAGAATTTGCGCGTAATTTTGGATGCCGCCAGAAAACGGGAAGAACCAAGCGACCACCTTTTGTTTTACGGGCAGGCGGGATTGGGAAAAACCACGCTCGCCCATCTGGTTGCCAAAGAAATGAATGCCAGCTTGAAAGTTACTTCCGGCCCGGCGCTGGAAAAAATGGGGGATTTGGCCGCCATTTTAAGCAACCTGGAAAAAGGCGAAGTGCTTTTTATTGATGAAGCCCATCGTTTGAACCGACAAATTGAAGAAGTGCTTTATCCTGCGCTGGAGAGCCGAAAACTTCATTTGATAGTCGGCAAGGGTCCGGGGGCGCGGATGCTGGCTTTGGATTTGCCTCCTTTTACTCTGATTGCCGCCACTACCCGGGCGAATTTGCTTTCCGGGCCGCTTCGTTCCCGTTTTGGCGCTTCGTTTAAGCTGGATTATTACGAAGTTGCGGATGTGGAAGAAATTATTCGGCGTTCAGCCCAGCTTTTGAAAATGAATGTTTCCGGTGGCGCTGTTTCGGTTATCGCCAGAGCGGCTCGTTTTACGCCCCGGGTTGCCAATCGTCTTTTAAGACGGGTTAGGGATTATTCGGAAGTCAATAATTTAAACGAAGTTAATGAAGCGGTGGCGCAGGACACGCTGGCAATGCTGGAAGTTGATAATTTGGGACTGGAACCGACTGATCGCCAGCTTTTGAAAATTATCATAGATAAATTCCACGGCGGACCGGTAGGCATCCAGACCTTGGCTGCCGCCCTGAATGATGACCAGGGAATTATTGAAGATGTTTATGAACCGTATCTTATGGCTATCGGGCTTTTGAACCGCACTCCGGCCGGCCGGATGGCAACTTCGGCGGCTTATAAGCATCTGGGCTATAAAGTAAGCGAGGAAAATTCATTAGTTTAATTTATAAAAATTAGAACATAATTAAATCAAATTAAATGTTAAAGTCATCAGAAAAACCGGAATTTAAACAGAAATCTGCTGAATTATCGGAAAATCCGATAGAAAGATTGCGTCAGATAGCCGGGACACGGGAGAAAACGGAAACGCAAGAACAGGCGCTTCCAATGACCATTGGCAGAATGGAAGAATTTCATAATTTTATATTAAAATTAAGTCAAGATAAATTTTTAGGAGGAGACCTCCCTAATTATTATTCGAAATTTAACGAACCCCCTCAACGAACAACAGAAAAGCTTTATGAATTGGCAGAAGTAGAAGATTTTTGTAGAGAATTTTTAAATGCCAAAGAAAGCTTAGATTCTAATACTAAAAGAAAACTTTGGGAAAAAATTTATAAAGAAAATTGGCAGCCATATTTACAAAATACTTTTACTATTCTTAAAAATGATTTGCAGGAATTAGAACTTAAGAAGAAAATGCGCCGTTCGCCAGAACAAGAAATATCTACGGAAGAATTGAATTTCCTAAGGTCAAACAAAAGCGACAAGCATTTAATTAATGAATTAAGTTTTGGAATCAGCCAACTCAAAAAATTCAGTTTTCCGGAAGAAAAATTAAAAGAGCTGGAAAATCAATTTAAAAAAGTTAAAAAATAGAAACTTGCATTATCACCATTGCTATTGACACCAAGTTTATCTTAAAGTAAACTTACATTATATGAATAATATAGTCGGGTTAAAAGAATTAAGGCAAAATGTTGAACGTTATGCTTTGGCAATTCAAAAAGGCCAATCTTTTGTGATTGTCCGAAAATCTAAGCCGATTTTCAAAATTACTCCTTTTAAAGCAGAGGAAGGAGAGTGGGAAGAAGTCATTGATTTTACAAAAATCAAAAAAGGCGGGGTGAAAATTGACGACCTTTTGAAAAGAATATAATGGATAAAATTGAAAAGGCCTTGAACAAATTGAGTGAAAAAGAAAAGGAGGCGATAAAAGAAATTTTGACCCAGCTACAAACTGGGTCTTTTAAAAATTTGGATATTAAAAAATTGAAAGGCAGAAACGATATTTTTCGGGCCAGAAAAGGTAAAATCAGGATTATTTATGCTATTGATAAAAATAAGGAAACCCGTATTTTAGCTATTGAGCGTTGTTCCGAGAAAACTTATAAAAATTTATGATTATCAAAGAATTTCTTCCCAATCCGGTTGGTAGCGATAAAGAAGGAGAATATATAAAGATTTTTAATGACGGCGTGCCGCAAAATCTAAATGGTTGGCAAATTAAAGATGCCGCCGGAAAAAGTTTTAATTTAAGCGGCGAGCTGGCCTCTGGCCAAGAATTGATTTTGCCGTATTTCCAAACAAGAATTTCTTTAAATAACAACGGCGAGAAACTATTTTTGTACGATGCAACCGGAAAATTGGCAAATGAATTAAGTTATATCGGGCAGGCAAGTGAGGGGCGGGTGATAACTAAACAACAAATAACCACAGTAAACGACAAAATAACCACCAACGGCCTGACTATGGATAATAACCAATTATTTAATTACCAAATTGCCAATTACCCGATTTCCAGGCCCCTTTTTATAGATTTTTTAATTGCCATAATTTTGGCTGGATTGGGGTTGTATATAATTTTACAATTAGAAAAGAAATTAGACATTAAACTATTTTAATTTTTTAAACACTCCCCGCTTTAACGCGTTAAAGTGTCGGAGTTTAGGTAAATATGTTAAGTAAATCAAAAATTCAAACCCAAAAATTGGCGGTTCGTTTTGCCAAAAAAATTCTACACTTTACACTTCACACCCCACACCCTAAAGCAAGTATAATTGCTCTTCACGGCGACTTGGGCGCCGGCAAGACCACCTTTATTCAGGGATTTATGAAAGCGCTTGGAGTAAAACAGCATATCACCAGCCCCACATTTGTGATATTTAGAAAATATTCAATAAGGGTTAGGGGTAGGGCCAAAAGCCAAAAGAAAAAATTTTTATCCCCTACCCTATTGGCTAGACCCTATGAAAATGCATATCATTTTGACCTTTATCGTATTCATAAACCAAAAGAAATTTTAAATTTAGGATTCAAGAAAATCATAAGCGACCCGCGGAATATCATTTTAATTGAGTGGCCGGAAAGAATTAAAAAACTCTTGCCGAAAAATACCATTTGGATTTATTTTGAGCACGGGAAAAATGACAAAGAAAGGATTGTAAAAATAAATAACAATTTGTAATTAAGATTAGATATTGGTATCATAATAAATATGAAGAAACAATTTACCGCTGTCTATAAAAAAACTGGCAAATGGTATTCGGCTTGGGTGGAAGAAGTTCCTGGCGTAAATACTCAGGGCAAAACCCTTAAAGAAGCGAGGGAGAATCTTATTGATGCATTAAAAATTACCATTGAAACAAATCGGCTTTTAACTTCCCGCGCTAATAAGGGTTTAGTTCGCGAAGAAATTGCAGTTTCGGTTTAATGATTTAATGAAGAGAGTAAATTTTTTAAAGCATCTTAAAAAGGAGAAATGTCTTCTTTTGCGGGAAGGCGCTAGGCACAGCGTCTTTTTTAATCCAAAAATCAGACAAACATCAACGGTTCCAAGACATAATGAAATTAATAATTTTCTCGCCAGAAAAATTTGTCGCGATTTAGGAGTAAGAGAGGTAAAATAATTTATATGAAGAAGTTATTGCTTATTGACGCCAATTCGCTTATTCATCGGTGTTTTCACGCGCTTCCTCCGCTGACCACGCCTAAGGGTGAGCCGATTAACGCGGTGTACGGGTTGTCCAGCATTCTTTTGAAGATTTTGCGGGAGCACCAGCCGGATTATGTGGCGGCGGCTTTTGACCGGCCGGAACCGACTTTTCGAGACGAGATTTTTAAAGAATATAAAGCCCATCGTCCGCCGACCGCCGATACTCTTGTGCCGCAGCTTAAAGAAGCCCACAAAACATTTGAAAAATTTGGAATCAAAGTGGTGGAAAAAGCCGGTTTTGAGGCGGATGATGTCGTGGGAACGTTGGCCGAGCGATTTAAGGATTCGGAAGCCCTTCGGCAAGCTCAGGGTGATGACTTTGAGCTCAAAGTCATCATATTCTCCGGCGACAAAGATAATTTACAGCTTATAGACGACGACAGAGTAGTGGTGGAACTTTTGAAAACTGGCGTCAGTAAAACCGTTACTTATAACAAGGCATTTTTTCTCCAGACCTACGGATTTTCTCCGGAGCAATTAGTGGATTATAAGGCGCTGGTGGGCGACGCTTCGGATAATATTCCGGGCGTGATGGGAATCGGCCCGAAGGGCGCGACCGATTTAATTAAGGAATACGGCTCGGTAGAAAAAATTTATGAAGAAGTCGGCTTGATTTCCAAAAAGGTTTTGCAGGAAAAATTGGAAAAAAATCGCGACAGCGCTTTTTTATCAAAAAAATTGGCAACGATAAAACGCGATGTGCCGTTGGAAATAAATTTGAATGACTTAAAACAAGGCAGAATGAGCAAGGAAGAACTCAAAAAATACTTTGAAGAGTTGGGATTTAAGAGTTTGACAGAAAGATTGTAACGGTTTATATTTTGTTAAGTTGCACTTTGACCTGAAAACACGGAGGAAAAGATGAAAAAAGCGGCGCTGGCAGTAGTTTTTGGATTGATGGTTTTAGTGTCGGTTCCGTCTGGTTTTTGCTTAAATAATAACAACCTGGAATCGCTTGAAAATCTTGAAAATGATGTCCTTCAACTTAAAAAAGAAATTGATAATCTTATTAAAGAAGTTAATAATCTTAACCTTAAAGTTAATAATCAGTTAATAATCAGGAAAAAACTACTATTTTTCCCGTATGGGTCAATTATGACATTTCTGTGGAATCATTGGTTGTCCAGGGGAAATATGATTTGAAGAGTAACGTCATTACCGGTGAAAATTTTCCGACCACCAGAAAAGGCGAAGCCAACCTCATCTTGGAATTTGTGCAAGTTAGTAGCGAGGCGGTCACTTATGAAGAGGTGATTGCCGGGCTTAAAAAGCGCGGTTTCCGGCCCGCCGAACTTCGCGAATTGCTCTCTTTTGGGGTTCAATACCCAAAGAAGTAGAGAAGAGATTACATTGTGGCGCTTGGTTCAGTTTGGCAGGACTGGCGTGGCGACCGGATCGTCGCATGTATCTACGGCGGTGCTGGCGGGCGTGGCCTGCTCTCGTGCTACCTCGATGGCAGGTGGAGCGGGAACTATTTGTTCTTGGTTACTCGCGAGTCCCAGTAAATTGGACTTTTGGAATATCGGACTTTTTTAAAATTTTTTAAAACGGCTTGCTTCGGCAGCCGTTTTTTGTTTTTTATAAATTATCTACTATCTATGCGATCGCATAGATAGTAGATAATTTATAGGAGACCAATTTTTCAATACTTATTGCAATTGTTTTATAGTTCCGGTTTTGCTTATGGCAAAAATTTCTATATAAGGAAGAATATTCCAGCGCTGAAGATCGTTAAAAAATTCTTCCGGCAAAATTGTTTTTCCAATCCAAACGCTTTTTTGGAGCATTCTAAATTTCAGATTTTTTAATGCCTCTCTTAACCAATTACGCCCCATCTTTTTAGTTTCTGGTATATCAAAGGCGACTATTTTAATTTCATTTGATCGTTCTATTTTATAATTTGGTTTGGAATTATATTTTTTCTTTATCATTTCACTTTTACCCCTTTCTGTAATTTTCCAAAAAGTGGCGCCGGTTTTATTTTTTTCCTTTATAATTAAGCCAGCAGTTTTTAATTTGCATAGCAATTTACTGATTCGCTGTCTTTCTTCTAAGTTTTTAATAGTTTTTTGTAAAATTTGTTTCCTTTCCGGAATAAGAGATTTCATGCCCTTCATCCTTCGATATGTTTCGGTGTAACCAAAATAAGATATGGTATTTAAAATATCTTTGGTAATCATATCCCCAGCTTGAATTAACTTTAGAATCGTTAATGTTATATCGCCTTTCATAGATTGATGTTAAAATTAATTTAAAATCATATTATCATAGAGTTATTAAATTATCTACTATCTATGCGACCGCATAGATAGTAGATAATTACTATTCTAATAAATTTTTATTAACGTATGTTTGCAGATTTTAATCTTAAAGAAAAATTTAAAGAACTGAAAAAACAAGACAAGAAAATTCCAAAAGACCCCTCGGCCGCGCTCGGGGCAAGTTATTTTGATTTGGGCGTGGCATTTTGGATGCTTAATCCCGACGAAAAAGAATATACAGCGGAATTTTTAAGCAAGAAATATCTTAATAAAGAATACAACCCTTCGGTTGGCTCAGGGTTAAAGCAACTTTATGAAGTTGCTTTAAAAAAGTTAAAAGAATATAAATTGGAAGGGCTTTTTTATGATGTGGAAATGCCGCTGATTGAGGTATTGGCGGAGATGGAATCGTTGGGCGTGAAGTTGAATGTGGGTGGCTTGAATAGCTTGGAAAAGAAATTAGAAAAAAATTTAAGCGAGCTGGCGAAGAAAATTTATAAAGAAGCCGGCGCGCCGTTTAATATCAATTCGCCGAAACAGTTGGGAGAAATGCTTTTTCAAAAACTTGGCATTGACGCCGCTGGCGTTAAAAAAACCAAAGGCGGCGCGATTTCTACCGACGTAGATACGCTTTTGACTATCAAGGACCGCCATCCGGTTGTTAAATATCTTTTGGAATATCGCGAATTATTCAAATTGCAAACAACTTATGTTCGGCCATTGCAGGCGCTCGCAGACAAAAAAGGCAGAGTGCGTACAACCTATATCCAAACCGGGACTTCTACCGGCCGGTTAAGTTCGCAGAACCCTAATTTACAAAATATACCGATTGGAAATAATTTAGCAACGGAATTGCGGAAATGTTTTGTGGCGGAAAAAGGATATTCGTTTATTTCTTTTGATTATTCGCAAATTGAATTGAGGGTATTAGCTTCGCTTTCCGGCGACCCCAAAATGATGGAAGCGTTTAATAATGATTTGGATATTCATAAAATGACGGCGGCAAATGTTTTTAATAAACCGTTAAGAGAAGTTACGCCGGAAATGCGGCGGCTGGCGAAGACATTAAATTTCGGAGTGGTGTATGGAATGGGCGCGAACGCGTTTGCTAAAACCAGCGGTTTAAGCGTAACCGAAGCCCGTAAATTTATAGATGAGTATTTCAACGATTTTAAAAAAATAAAAGTATGGCAGGAAGAAATTAAAGCGCAGGCGCGGACTTTTGGTTATGTTACTAATCTAAATGGCCGCCGCCGATGGCTTTTGCAGGCGACCTCAATGTTCCGCGGAGAAGCCGCGGAAGCCGAACGGGCGGCAATCAATATGCCAGTGCAGGGATTGGCGGCGGATATTATTAAAATCGCGATGGTAAAAATATCAAAAGAAATTAAAAAACAGAAATTAGAAAACAGCATAAAAATGCTTTTGACGATTCACGACGAATTGCTGTTTGAAATTAAGGACGAGGCGCTGGAAGAAGCCGTAAAAATTATTTCCGGAATAATGGAATCCGCTTATGAATTAGAAGTGTCGGTAAAAGTAACGGTTAAGGTTGGCAAGAACTGGGGAGAATTAAGCGCTTTTTTGAAAAGTGATATTTTGATGATATAATAAATAGAAAATGCGGAAGTTTTTCAAAAATTTTAGGCAATATCTGAAATCGCCGGAGGTGAAAATGATGTGGCTGTTTTTGTTTTTGGTGTTGTTGATCGTGGCGATTGATATTTTTTTTCTTGAGCCGCTTTGGGCTGGCGTCAGCGCAACCATTTTAGTTTCCGCAGGCATTGTTATTTTGTTTGTTAATTTCCGTTCGGCAAAAACCACCGTTCAATTGCGGCTGGAAAAATCGCGGCTGGATAATGTAATCGCCGGCATAGATGATGGAATTATTATTTATGATGAAAATTTTCAGGTTTTGCTTTTTAATCCGGCCGCCGAAAAGATTTTTAATGTTAAAAAAGAAGCGTTGACAAGCGGCAAGCTTTCTCCGGAAAGCGTTCAAAATCCGAATTTATCCGTTTTAGCCAAAGTAATTTTTCAGTCGCTGGCGCCTTTGGTTGTGCTTCAATCGCCGGAGGGGGTCTATCCGCAGGTGGCGGATATTTCTTTTGAAGAACCGCGGCTTCAATTAAGAGTGTTAACCGACAGGATATTGGATGAAAACGGGCAAGTAACGGCATTTATAAAAATTGTCCGCGATCAGACACGGGAAGTGGAACTTTTGCAATCCAAAAGCGATTTTATCACCGTTGCCGCCCATCAGCTTAGAACGCCGCTTTCGGCGGTTAATTGGTCATTGGAATCGCTACAAAAAGAAAATCTTAATGGCGGCCAGAAGGAACTGGCGGAAACCGGATTAAGCGCCGCGAGAAATCTTTCCAAAATCGTGGAGGATTTGCTTAATGTTTCTAAAATTGAAGGCGGCAAGTTCGGTTATAATTTTCAGCAGCTGGATATAGTGAAATTTTTGCAGTCGGCAGTTGAGCAGGCCTCTGTTGTCGCTAAGGATTATAAGGCGAGCGTTTATTTGGAGCCGCCGAAAGAACCGTCCATTATTTTGGAAGCCGATTTGGAACGGTTGGGTTTGCTGATGTCTAATCTTTTGGAAAATGCCATAAAATACAATGTGGAAAACGGCAAGGTGACGGTTAGCGTTGAGCGTAGGACAGACGCCCCCTTTATTCAAGTTAATGTCGCTGATACCGGAGTGGGCATTCCTCAGGAAGCGATGAATAAGATTTTCACTAAATTTTTCCGGGCGGAGAATGTGGCGGAAAAAGAAACAGAAGGGTCCGGTCTCGGCTTATATATCGCAAAAAATGTCGTCAATCGGCACGGTGGCCAGATTTGGGCGGAATCGGTTGAAGGACGGGGCGCGATTTTTCACTTTACTTTGCCAACCGACCCGCGATTGATACCGCAACGCGAGATAGCCAATAGTTAAGGTATAAGTTTTAAGTTTTGTCCCGTTTAACTTATAACTTAAACTTTTATAACTTATAAAACTGTGCCCGAACTTCCAGAAGTACAAACAATTGTTAATGATTTAAATAAGAAAATTATCGGGTGCCGGATAACCGGCGTTTGGTTTGATTGGCCGAAAATGCTGAAAGACCCGTTAGACCAGCAGCGAAATAAGGTGGCGCATAAGCAGGTGGCGGTTTTTGAAAAAACAATTAAAGGAAAGAAAATTTTAAGCGTCCAGCGCCGGGCAAAAAACCTTTTATTTTCGTTATCAAATAATTTGATGATGCTCATTCACCTTAAAATGACCGGACATCTTCTTATAGGAAAGTGGAATGTAGAGAAGCGACAAGGTAAAGAAAAAGCAATTCCGATTGAGCCGAAAGAAGCAGTTAATGACCCATATAATCAGTACATTCATCTGATTTTTTATTTGGATAACGGGAAAATGCTGGCGTTTTCGGATTTGCGGAAGTTTGGAAAAGTTATTTTGGGAACTAAAGAGCAGATTGAAAATTTGCCGGAATTGCGTAAGCTGGGGCCAGAACCATTAGATAAGAGTTTTAAGTTTGAGACGTTTGTAAGTTTAATGAGGGCAGAAAAACGGAAGGTTAAACAAGTTTTGATGGACCAGGAAGTGATTGCCGGAATCGGCAATATCTATTCCGATGATATTTTATGGAAAGCAAGAATTCATCCTTTTAAGCCGGCGAATAAATTGAGTGGCAAAGAAATAAGAGACCTGTATAAGGCGACGAAACAAATTTTAGTTAAAGCGTTAAAGCTTCGGGGCACTTCCACCAGTGATTATCGTGATACGGCTGGCAAAGAAGGCGGCTATACCGATTATCGTTTAGTTTATCAGCGGGAAGGTGAACCCTGCCAAAGATGCAAAACTAAAATTAAAAGAGTAAAAATAGGAGGGAGGTCGGCGCATTTCTGTTCTAGATGCCAGAAATTAGGTAGATAGAATTGAGAGGTTTAGACGGGTACGGGTACTTTACAAAAAAAATTTGTTGGTATAATATGATATTAGTTATTTAATTTGATAGTAGGAGATAGCAATGACTATTTTATTGAGCTATTTTTTCTTCTTTCTGGCTATGGTTTTATTATTATTGATTGTTGCCGGGTTGTTTGAAAAACGAGAAAAAAGGAAAAGAGCTCAATGCGAAAACGAAGGAGAGTTTATTGAATCTTCGGCTATGAGCCACCAAGATGAACTTGAGTCGGCGTTTGGAAGTTTGGTGTCAGAAATTATGTGGGATACTTTGCGGGATAGACGGAAATCGCGTGGTACAAAAAAAGAAGTCGGGACAAAATTTGGTGTAGAAGCCGCGTTTTTAGAAGCGGTTAAAGAAATTAATCTTGCGGAATCGCGGCGGGCTTGTTGTGATGAAACAACGCTTCTCAAGAGAATTCAAGATTTGGGGAAGAAATATAAAAACCAAACGCCCTAACCAGGCGTTTTTTGTTTTCACAACTTATCCGTTGTAAGTTATAAGTTGTTTGTTATAAGTTAGAGGTATGCTGATATTTTTGTATGGTCATGATTCTTATCGGCGGCAGGAAAAATTAAAAGAATATCTGGATAGATACAAGGTGAAGTATTCCAGTTTTTCTTGCGAACGCTTTTATATTGAAGAAGACGGGCAATTTAACGCTTTGAAAGAATTTGCGAAATCGCAATCCCTTTTTGACAGCTCCCGGCTGGGAATAATTGTTGGTGATTTGCCGGAAGAAAATAAATCCGAACGGAAGGAGCTCCGCCAATTATTAAAAGATAATTTGGAATCCAAGGACTTAACTTTATTGCTTATTTGGGATAAAAAACCGGCGGCCGATTTCAGTTTCTTATTAAAGAAGCCGGTTGTCGCGGAACAGTTTGAAAATTTAACCGGCGGCGAATTTTCGGATTTTTTGCAAAGCGAAGCAAGAAAACGGGGCATAAATTTAGACAAAGAAAGCCAAAGTTTATTGGCGCAAGTTTATAATGGCGATAGCTGGGGATTGGCCACCGAATTGGATAAATTGTCGCTTTTTGACGAAAGAGATATTACTTTATCTATATTAAAGAAACACTTGCAGGCGGCATTTTCCGTAAATGTTTTTAACGAAATCCGTGGATTGAATTATTCGCGGGATTTCGGAGAGCGGCTTGGCATTTTAGAAAAGCTGTTCAGTTCCGGCGCCGATTCCGGAAAGTTATTCAATCTGGCGGCGGCATTTATGAATTCGCCGGAAAGCAAAATTAAAGCCGCGGATTATGATGTGGCGGTAAAGTCCGGAAAATTGGAATACGAAGAGGCGTTAATTAGCTTAGTAATTGAGTAACCGGGTAATTAAGTAATTAGAATTACTAATTTATTAATTTTGTCAGCCGAGATTTAAGCCGCGCCGCTTTGTTCGGCTTTATGACTCCGGCTTTGGCGGTTTTGTCCAGCGCTTTATAGACATTGGATAGTTCGTTTTTAGCAGCCGCTTTATTGCTTGCCGCCATTTTTTTATAGTTTTTCAGAATTTTATGAAGCGTGTTTTTGCGCTGGAGATTTCGCGCTCTATGCCGCAGATTTTGCCTATATGCTTTTTTTGCTGATTTGGTAATCATAGTATGCGAATAATTATTTAGGGTATAGGGTTTAGGGTATAGGTTATAGGAAAAAGAGTCAATGTTGACAAATAATTTTTAGTATGATATAATTATACTGTTGTTTAAAAATTAAAAAAAAGGGGGGGTGATATATGGCGGATAATCAGAAGGGGAAGAAAAAAAAGGATGGTGGGAAGAAGGCCGGCCGGAACAAACGCTCCGTGGAGCGTTATTACAATTTCGGCGGATACGGCGGCGGTCCGGTGGCGCGCAAGCTTCGGCGGATTATCCGGTCGTCCGGTTTCGCCGAAGCGATGCGCTGGGCCGAGGAGCGCGGCGAAGTGGGAACGCTCCGCCATTTATAAGCAGAAAGGAAATTCGGTTCGCTGGATCGAACGCGCGGAGAAGCGCGCGTATGAGAAGTAGAACAAGGTTGCGTCCGCCTAAGACGTAATAAAAGCCCTTCCGACATTACCGTTACGGTAATCGTTCGGAGGGGCTTTTTGTTTTTTTAAATTAGTTTAGAAATCATATATAATAAGATTAATGATTTATTCCGTAAAAGGATTGCTACGTCTTAAGAAACCTTCTTTTTTTGTGGTGGAGGTTGGCGGGCTGGCGTTTAAAATAAACAGTTCGGCTAATGCGCTGAAAAGTTTGCCGCGAGAAGGAGAAATAGTCAATGTTTTTACTTATCTTCATGTGCGCGAAGATGCTTTGGAGCTATACGGATTTTTAGACGAAGCCGAACTTAATTTATTTTTATTGCTAATCGGAATTTCCGGAATCGGACCCAAATCCGCGCTTAGCATTTTGGGAATTGATAAAATAGAAAAATTAAAATCGGCGATTATTGAAGGCCGGCCGGAACTTTTGACTAAGGCGTCCGGAATAGGAAAAAAGACCGCTGACCGGATTATTTTGGAGCTTCGGACAAAACTTAAACAGGAAGGAGCGGGCAGGATAGTCGGGCTGATGGAATCGGACCAGGACATTATTGAGGCGCTTTGCAATCTTGGCTATGCCAGAAACCAAGCCAGAGAAGCGCTTTCCAAAATTGATTCTCAAATTACCGCCGTAGATGAAAGAATTAAATTGACGTTAAAATTGTTGAAAAAAAATTAGCAATTAATATATGAAATTATTGCGTTCCTTATATCATTATTTATTGGCTTGGCTGGGTAGTGTCTGGTATGGCCATCCTTCCCGGCAGATTTTTGTTTTGGGCGTTACCGGCACTAAGGGCAAATCCACCGTTATTGAACTTATTAATTCTATTTTAACGGCCGCCGGAAAAAAAACCGCCGTTGTTTCTTCAGTGCGTTTTAAAAATGACACTTTAAGTAATCCTAATTTAACCGGAATGACTATGCCGGGAAGGTTTTTTATTCAAAAATTTTTGAAAGAAGCAGTAGAAAACAGTTGCGATTACGCTGTTATTGAAGTTACTTCTCAAGGAATCCTTCAATATCGCCATAAATTTATTGATTTTGACGCGGCGCTTATTACTAATTTGGAAGCGGAGCATATTGAAGCGCACGGTTCTTATGAAAATTACCGCAACAGCAAATTAAAATTTTTTGATTATGTCGCCAATAATTCCAAAAAAACACCGAGATATTTTTTTGTTAACGTTGACGCGCGGGATAATCAGTATTTTTTAAAGGCAGGGGAAGGGCGCGGACGCCTGATGCCTTACAGCCGGAAAGATGTCGCGAAAATAAAAATTAAGACCAAATTGCTGGGACAGTTTAATTATGAAAATATCGCCGCCGCCGTTGCTTTTGCCCGTTCGCAGGGTATTGATTGGGAGACCATTAAAAATGCCGTGGAGACATTTGACGGCGTTCCGGGCCGTTTGGAATTCGTCCAAAAAATTCCGTTTTCGGTGATTATTGATTACGCGCATACGCCGGATTCGCTGGAAAAAGTTTATCAGACGGTTAAAAAAGCCGCCGCCAGAAGAAAAAACGCCGGCAGATTGATTTGTGTTTTTGGGGCGGCCGGTGGCGGCCGGGATGTTTGGAAACGGCCGGTAATGGGGGGCATTGCCGCCAAATATTGCGATAGCATTATTTTGACCAACGAAGACCCGTTTGACGAAAATCCGGAGGAAATTTTGAATCAGATAGAAGCAGGGGTTTCTTTGATGGATAAGAAACCGATTGTGCAGAAAATAATTGACAGAAGAAAAGCGATAAGGCGCGCGATTCAAATGGCGAAAAACGGCGATACGGTGATTATTACCGGCAAGGGGTCTGAGCCGTATATGCGAGTGGCTAACGGAAAGAAAATTTTTTGGAACGAGCGGGATATTGCGCTTAAAATTTTAAATAACGAAAAAATAGAAATATGAAATTAACTTTTTACGGCGGCGTTAAGGAGGTGGCGGGAGCGAATTACCTTTTAGAGGCAAGTGACCCCTCGACAAGCTCGGGGCAAGCAAGAATTTTAATTGACTGCGGACTTCGCCAGGGTGGCGGTTTTTCCGAGAAGCGCAACTGGGAGCCGTTTAAATATAATCCAAAGGATATTTCGGCGGTTTTTGTCACTCATCCGCATATTGACCATATCGGACTTTTGCCGAAATTGGTAAAAGACGGGTTTGTCGGAAAAATTTATTCCACGCCGCCAACCAGGAACTTTGCCAATTTGCTTCTTCTTGATTCAGAGCATATTTTGATGCAGGAGGCGGAACGGCATAAGAAATCCCCGCTTTACGGAGTGCGGGAAGTGGAGGAAACGATGGCGCGCTGGGAGGGTCTACTTTATCACCAAGAAATTAAGCTCGGGCCGTTTAAAATTATTTTTTATAATGCCGGGCACGTTCTCGGGTCGTCCATTATATCTATTGAAGCTGATGGCAAGAAGGTGGTTTTTTCCGGCGATTTGGGAAACAGTCCGGCGCCGATTATCGGCAATAAGGAATTTTTGGACGAGGCGGATTATTGCGTTATAGAATCAGCTTACGGCAATCGCCTGCACGAAACTCTTCAAGACGGATTTATTGAGGATTTAATTGAAGAAGCCGTAAAATCAGGCGGCGCGCTGATAATTCCGGCTTTTGCGATGGAGCGCACCCAAAAATTGCTTTTTGACATCAACGAATTGGTGGAAAACGGCCGCGTGCCGAAGATTCCGATTTTTTTGGACAGCCCGCTGGCGATTAAAATTACCGAGGTTTATAAAAAATACGAAAATTATTTTGACGAAAACACCAAAAATTTGTTGAAAGGCGACAATTTCCTTTTTGATTTTCCGGGACTTAAAAAAACTTTGACTGCCGAAGAATCCAAGGCGATTAATGCCGCGCCGCCGCCGAAAGTGATTATCGCTGGTTCGGGAATGATGCAAGGGGGCCGGATTTTGCATCACGCCAAACGGTATCTGCCGGACCCGAAAAGCGCGATTTTATTTATCGGTTATCAGGCGAAAAATTCTTTGGGCCGGCAGATTTTGGAAGGCGCCAAAGAAGTTAAAATTCATGGCGAAAAAATAGCGGTTCGCTGTAAGGTGGTAAATGTGGAGGGTTATTCCGCTCATGCCGACCAAAAACAATTATTAGAATGGCTAAGTCCGATGAGGTTGGGCCTAAAAAGGGTTTTTGCAGTGCAGGGCGAAGAAGAAGCGTCGGGCGTTTTAGTCCAAAAAATAGTCAACAATTTGGCGGTGCGGGCGGAGATTCCTCCGGAAAATCAAGCTATTGACATTTAAGATGTTGATAAAGTAAATTGAAACAAGAAGATTGATTTAAGAAAAGGAGATAAAAATGAGTAGGCGGGAAAATCCGATTCAAGCGGCTATTGAAAAAATTAAAGAAGCGGCTAAAACACTCACGAGTAGTGTTTTTTTGTTGGTTTGCCGAGCGAGAAATCAGTCATTACTTGATAATTTATTTAATTATTTGTGATATACTTATATTTATGGCAACTAAACTTACTCGCCGACAGCATTTAAAATATAAAATCTGCATTTCCGGAGCCGCGGACACCGGCCACTGCGCGATTGATGCGTCGGAAAAAGCCGAAGAAATGGGCCGGGAAATCGCCCGTCGGGGAATGGTATTGGTAACCGGCGCCACTGTCGGCATACCTTATTGGGCCGCTAAGGGAGCCAAAGAAGAGGGCGGAATTGTCATCGGGCTTTCGCCGGCCGCTTCGGAAGCCGCTCATGTTAAGTCCTATAAACTTCCCACGGATTATCATGATTTAATTATTTATACCGGTTTTGAGTATTCCGGCCGGAATTTGCTTTTGACCCGTTCCGCGGACGCAGTAATCAATATCTGCGGCCGGATGGGAACGCTTAACGAATTTACTATTGCTTTTGAAGACGAGAAGCCGATTGGCGTTTTGGAGGGCACCGGAGGAACCGCGGATGAACTTCGGGGAATTGTCGGGAAGATGCACCGCGGTCCCGGAAAAGTGGTATACTCAAAAGACATAAAAGAATTGCTGGATAAAGTAGTGGCGGAAATAGACAAAGAAAAAAATAATAAAGGCGTCAGCAGATATACAAGGGGATAATAAGGTCGATATTAAATCTATAATGAAGCGTATGTTAAAAAAATTATTAAAAGCGTTGGGTTTTTCTAAAAAAGTTTCAAGGCAGGACAAGCCGATTGGCGAAGTTACGCATTATTATGGCAATTTAAAAGTTGCCATAGTCAGATTCAGTCAGGAAGTGCCGGCTGGCAAGAATGTTACTTTTCAGGGCGTTACTTCTGATTTTTCTCAAGACCTTTCTTCAATGGAATTTGACCATAAGCCGGTTGTTTCCGCTCCGGCAGGAAAAGAAGTCGGCATTAAGGTTAAGGAGAAAGTCAGGGAAGGAGACAAAGTTTATTTGAATTAACCGTGGAGTATTTTGACCAGCATACTTTATCAATTTTTGGACGGCTGCTATTGGCGGCGGTTTTGGGCATTATTATCGGCATAGAACGGGAATTAGCCCATAAATCCGCAGGAATGAGAACGCATTCTTTTGTCGCTTTGGGTTCGGCTTTGTTTTCCATTATTTCTATGTCGTTCAGCAGTCCCACCGTTGACCCGACTAGAATCGCGGCTCAAATTGTAACCGGTATAGGTTTTTTAGGCGCGGGCATTATTATTTTTCATGATTCTCGGGTTCAGGGCCTGACTACCGCCGCCGGCATCTGGGTGGCGGCGGCAATCGGAATGGCGATTGGATTTGGATTTTTAAAAATAGCGTTATTTACGGCCGCCCTAACCGTTTTTATTTTTGTCGTTGTCTGGCCGATAGAACAGCGTTTCGTAAAAAAATTCGCCAAAAATGAACGGAAAGATTTGGATTAGGGAGGAACCAATTTTAATTTATGTATAAGAATATTATTCTGCCGGCCAGTATCTTGGCGGGAACAATTATCGGGGCAGGGATTTTTTCTCTGCCGTTTGTTTTTAATGCCGCCGGAATGCCCGCCGGCCTGTTCTATTTGTTATTTTTTTCCGTAATTTATATTTTTATCTATATTTTTTACGCCGATGTTATGTTAAGGACTTCGGGCGAGCACCGGTTTGTCGGCTATGCGAGGATATATTTTGGCAACTGGGGATTTTGGGCGGCGCT
The DNA here is from genome assembly GCA_001818695.1 of Candidatus Harrisonbacteria bacterium RIFCSPHIGHO2_02_FULL_42_16. Lineage (GTDB taxonomy): Bacteria > Patescibacteriota > Minisyncoccia > UBA6257 > 02-FULL-45-10c > 2-02-FULL-42-16. Next base: position 30,155 of record MHJG01000009.1, read on the forward strand.
TTTATTCGGATTAGCCCAATTATTTTTTGTTTTGACGATCTATTTGATTCTGGCGCCCAGTTTTTCCGGATTATTTTTTCCGGACGATTATTTATCCCAGCTTCTGATTTTTTGGTTTCTTGGGTCAGCCGCGATTTTGTTTGACACCAAAAGAGTCGCTTCGCTGGAATTCATAATTGTGGCCGGAATTATCACAATTATTTTTTTGATTTTCGGTTTGGGCGCAAAAAGCGTTTTTTTCGTTAACTGGAGCATTATTGGAGATTTTTCTTCTCGGAGCTTAGTTTTATTCGGGCCGGTTTTGTTCGCCTTATCTGGAAGTTTAGCGGTTCCGGAAGTGGTAAGTTATTTTAGGGAGTCAGGAATATCAATTTCTTTTTTAAAAAAGTCATTAATTCTCGGCAGTTTTTTGCCGGCGTTCATTTATGCCGCTTTTGTAGTTGGGATTTTGGGATTATCGCCGAAAGTGTCTGAAGACGCGGTTTCCGGATTGGTTGGTTATGCGCCCTCATATATCTTGGTGTTCTTGGGGATTTTGGGATTTTTATCCCTAATCAGTTCTTATATCGTGGCGGGACTTAATGCGAGAAGGGTTTTGCAATATGATTTGAATTTATCCGGCCGGTTGAGCAGATTTTTGGTAATTTTAATTCCTCTTGCCCTTTATTTTTTAGGATTTCAGAATTTTCTTGGATTGGTTACTTTTGTGGGGGCGGTATTTTTGCCGTTGGAAAGCATTTTTATAATATTTATGTGGTTGAGAGCCGATAAAGGGGCGGAAGCGCCGCCGATTTTAGTGGGCAATTTTGTTAGAACATCTATTCCGTTTCTGATTTTAGTTTTTTTAACAGGATTGATTTATGTAATAATAAAATAATAATTTGTCCTCATAGTACAATGGATAGTACATAGCCCTCCGAAGGCTGAGATTGTGGTTCAATTCCACATGAGGACACAAAATGTTTAAATTTTTAACCAAATTATTTTTTATCAGTTTTTTGCTTAATTTTGTTTGGGAAATAACTCAAATGCCGCTTTATGGCGAGATGGGAATGGGTCTGCGGGATAATTATTTGGAGTTTTTAAAAATTCATTGGGAAGTGTCATTAAAAGACGCATTGATGGTAGTAGTAGCGTATTTGCTGATAGGATATTTAGTTAAAAATTGGGAATGGGCTAAAACTTTTAATCACGGCTGGGTTTTGCTTTGGATTTCCTTGCCTTTATGGCAAGGAATCATTGAGTATTATTCGGTTTATATCTACTTCCGTTGGGAGTATGCGGAATCAATGCCGTTAATTTTCGCCATTGGCATATCGCCAATTTTACAAATGCTCATTTTGCCAAGTTTGGCTATTTTATTGTTTCGTCAAACCTTCTCTAATTCGATCGAATAGTTGAATAGTTAAAGTTAATTTGTTAAAATAAAATTTATGAAAGATTTAGAGAAATTATTAAAGGCGTTAGCTAATCGGCGCCGGCTGGCAATTTTAAAATATTTAAAAGATAACCGTGAAGCATCAGTGGGCGATATTGCGGCAGCGATTCACCTTTCATTTCAAGCAACTTCTAAGCATTTAAGCAGATTGTCGGCGGTGGATATTGTTGACAAAGAACAGCGAAGTTTGCAGATGTTTTATTTTTTAAATAAAGAGCAAAAAGCGGCTGTCCAACGTATACTTTTTCTTCTTTAACTATTTTCTAATTATATCTAATAGTTGAATAGATAATATAGTTTATAGTTTACAGATATTTAAAATAGTTTAATGGTGAAAATTAAAAAAAACATTTCTCTTAAAAATCTTTCCACTTTTAAAATCGGCGGACGGGTCAGGTTTTTTTGCGAAGTTAGAAATGATAAAGAATTATTGGAATCGTTACGAATGGCAAAAAAGCTTAGGATTCCTTATAAGATTATTGCCGGCGGAAGCAATGTGGTATTTCCGGATAAAATTTTAAATTGTTTGTTGATAAAAATAAAGAGCAATAGATTAAAAATAATAAAAAATAAAATTATTATTGATGCCGGCGTATCGCTCTTGCGCGTTATAGCGGCAGCCAATAGGCGCGGTTTGCGCGGATTAGAGACCTTAGCCGGTATTCCGGGAACTATCGGCGGCGCGATTGTCGGCAATGCCGGCGCTTACGGACATTCCATTTCGGAAGTAGTGGAACGGGTAGAAATGTTAAATGAGACAGGCGACAAGCGATGGGTTACAAATCGTAATTGTAAGTTTGAGTATCGAGAAAGTGTTTTTAAGAAAAAACCTTATATTATTTTGCGGGCGGTTTTTAATTTTCAAAAAGGCCTGCCTGCCGACGGGCGAGGCAATCCGGAAAAATTGCAGAAAATATCGCGGAATATTATTAAAATCCGCCTTAAAAAATATAAGCCGGGACTTCGTTGTCCGGGGAGTTTTTTTAAGAATGTTTTAATATCCGGCATCTCTAAAAAATCTTTGGCGTTGATTGATAAAAACAAGATAATAGACGGAAAAATTCCCGCCGGCTATTTATTGGAGGAAGTCAGCGCCAAGGGAATGAAATTGGGCGGCACAAAAATCGCTGATTTTCACGGGAATTTGTTCGTTAATACCGGCGGCGCTAAGGCGGCCGAGGTAGAAAGATTGGCAAAAATTTTAAAAAGCAAAGTCCAAAAAAAATTCCATATTAATTTGGAAGAAGAAATCCACTATTTTTGAATCAAATTGACAATTTTAATTTTTTAGATTACTATTTGTATAGATTTTGTACCTTGTAAGGGAGAATAATCGATGGAGCTTTTAGACGGGATTTTAATTTTTCTGCTGGCGCTGGCCGGCGCCGTTGTTTTATTTGTTTTGAGCGCGTTGGCTTGGATTGTCCGCAATTTTTTGAGATGGTCTTTCGTATTTTTATTTTTTTATGCCGTTATCATATGCTATAAAGCGCCATTTCAGAGCATTTATGTTCCAGAACCTGCGGCAGTTCCTGATAGATTATTCCGTTACGAGCAGGATAATTTTGGAGCTCAAATAAAAGCTGGTTTCGCGAAGCGGGATATTACTCCGCCGAGATTTTCTTGGCTGGCTGGTTATTACCCGCCGCACCCGGGAATTTTTATCCGGGAATGGCTTTGGGTAAAGAGTTTGGCGCTGAAAGACAGCGGTGGAAACCGAATTGTAATTGTCTCCTGCGATTTAATCGGGCTTTTGCCGGATGAAATAGAAAAAATAAAAAATTTGGTGAAAAAAGCCGCGCCGGATTCCATATTTATAAGCGCTACTCATACTCATTCCGGTCCGGACACCATAGGGCTTTGGGGAATACCGCCGTTTACCGGAAAAAATGAGAAATATATGGAATTTTTGCGCCGGCAAATAGCGGAAGTAATTGATGAATCAGTTTCTGATTTAAGCCAAGGGACAATCCGTTTTGGAGAAGGAGAATTTTCCGGATATGTTGGTGGACGCGAAGGAAATCCCCCGGACCCGGCTGTTTCGGTTATGCAGGTTTTGCTTTCGTCCGGCATTCCGGTAACTCTGGTTAATTTTGCCAGTCATGCGGATGTAATGAAAAGTTTTCGCATTTCCGCTGACTTTCCTTATTATCTTTATGAACGGTTGGGAAAATTGACGGGCGGAGAAGTTATTTTTATTCCGGGCGCCATTGGCGGAGTTCAGCCGAAAAGAAACGGAAATAAAAATAACCAAGACCGGTTTTTGGAAAGAGGATTGGGAGAAGATTTAGCTGACAGAGTATATAAAATTATGGAAAAGCCGATTGTTTCCGAAAACGCCAGTATTGCCGTAAAACAGGTTAAGATAATGGCTTCGCTTGAAAATAAAAAATTTTCTCAGGCGGCACGAATTGGAATAGTATCTGATTTAGAAATTCCTATAAAAATTTCAGGGAAAATTAGCAATGATTTGTTTTATGCCGTTGAAGTGAAAGCAGTGGAAGCTCGGCTGGCACAAATTAAAATAGGACCGGCGGAAATTATAACTATTCCCGGAGAATTGTTTCCGAGCATCTGGTGGGCGATAAAGCCGAAAATGCGCGGCAAACCGAAATTTATTTTTGGATTGACCAACGGCGAGCTTGGTTATATTCTTTCTCCAAAAGATTTTGATTCCGGGAAACATCCATATCATCAAGGAATGTCAATAGGAAAAGAATCGGGAGATTCCGTTGAAAAAGCTTTAGAGATACTATTAGACGGAAAATAATCCCGCTTGGCGGGATTTTTTATTGCGTAAAATTAAGACGGGTATTATAGTAAGATTAATGAAATTTTTCGCTGACCTGCATATTCATTCTAAATACTCCCGCGCGGTTTCCAAGAGCATGGTTCTTGAAGAATTAGACCGCTGGGCGGATGATAAGGGAATTTTGGTAATGGGTACCGGTGATTTTACTCATCCGGCTTGGTTTAAGGAATTAAAACAGAAATTGGAACTGGCCGAGCCGGGGCTTTTTAAGCTAAAAAAGAAATTTAAATTGAAAACAATAAAAGGCACTTTTGCGGAAACCCGTTTTATGCTGACGGTGGAAATTTCCTGCATTTATACCCGCGGCGGCAGGGGGCGACGCGTGCATCATATTGTTTTTGCGCCGGATATTGAGACAGCAGAAAAAATCAACACCCAGCTTTCTTGGATTGGCAATTTGGCTTCGGACGGCCGTCCGATAATCGGTCTTGATTCCGAAGAGCTGGCTAAAATTGTTTTTAATGCTAATCCGCGTGCGGTTATTGTTCCGGCGCACGTCTGGACGCCGTGGTTTTCGGTATTCGGCTCAATGTCCGGATTTGATTCGTTGGAAGAATGTTTCGGGGAATACGCCAAGAATATCTTTGCTATTGAAACCGGGCTTTCTTCTGACCCGCAGATGAATTGGCGGGTGAAAAGTTTGGATAAAATCGCTTTAATTTCCAATTCGGATTCTCATAGCTTGCAGCGCATCGGACGGGAGGCGAATGTTTTTGACACGGAATTATCTTATTCAGGAATTATGGACGCAATAAAATCACGCAATCCTAAAAAATTTTTAAATACCATAGAATTTTTTCCGGAAGAAGGAAAGTATCATTATGACGGGCATCGGGCTTGCGGCGTGGTGATGCCACCGAAAGAAAGCAAAAAGTTGAAAGATATATGTCCAAAGTGTGAAAAAAAGATGACACTTGGGGTAGTTTATCGAGTGGATCAACTTGCTGATTCTAAGAGGCCGGAAGGATATCAAGACCCAAAAAGAGTTCCCTATAAAAATTTAGTAACTTTGGATTCTATAATTGGAGAAGCGTTGGATGTCGGAAAGGCGGCGAAATCGGTGATGAAAGAATATGAAAAATTAATTAAGAATTTTAAGTCCGAATTTAATATTTTGCTTAATGCTTCGGTTAAGGAAATTGCGCTTGCGTCCAAGCCGGAAATTGCCGAAGGGGTGGCAAGGGTGCGAGGCGGAAAATTAACCATTAAGCCCGGCTATGACGGCGAGTTTGGCGTAATTAAGATATTTTCTGACGAAGACAGGAAAAAAATAGGCAGCTAAAACGTGTTTTTTAGATTTTTTTGACCCCAATCCAAATTGGCTCTTCGTTAAGTTTTGAATTTAATTCCGCGTCAAATTTTCCGGTTTTTTTAAATTCAATTGATTTTGCGCCCACTTCTTTTTTAAGAAAATTCGCATTTTTTTCCAGCGTGGTCTTATACGCCTGGGTATCAATCATTAGCGCGATGGTGTCTTTGGGAATATAATTCGCGTCATGCCTGAGGCCCTGCACCATTCGTGCCAATTCTCTTAACAGTCCCTCTTCCTGAAGTTCGGGCGTAATTTTAAAATCCAGATTAACTTCATTTTTAATAACCATATTCCAATTAACTTTTTTTACGTTCACTTCATTTTTTATAACTTCTATCAATTCCGTGTCTCTTGCGTCAATTTTTGAACTTTTAATTTCCAGTGTTTGAAGCGGCTGGCGGACTTTAACGCCTTTTTCAGCGCGGAGCGCTAAGGCCAGGCCGGAAATTCGCCTAACTTCCTCCATTTTTTCCAAAAGCGAATAATCCATTTCTTTTTCATCGGCTTTGGGCCAGGCATCTAAATGTACCGAGTTTTTAATTTGCTGATTTTTATTTTTTGTTAAAGAAAGATAAAGAGCTTCAGCAAAGAACGGCGTGAACGGAGCGATTAATTTGCTCAAAACAAAAAGCGAATAATAAAGGGTTTCGGAAGCCGATTTAAAGTCATTTTTATTTTTCGGTTTCTGCAATCGGCTTCGGGAGCGCCGGATATACCACCTAGAAAGGTCGTCTACGAAGATTTCAATTGACTTGGCAGAGCCGCTAATGTCGTATTTTTCTAAATTTTCGGTTGCGTCCGCGGCGGTTTTATTAAGTTTTGATATAATCCAGCGGTCTAAAATATTTGTGCTTGGAGTCGGAAGCCGGGAGTTAGAAGTTTTTTCCGCGTAGGTATTCCAGAATACGAATGAATTATAAATAATCATTATAAATTTTCGCAAGGTTTTTCCCAAATCTAATTCGTCAAACACTTTCGGTTCTCCCGGAATCGTTTGGGTATAAAAATACCAGCGCAGGGTGTCTGCTCCGTATTTGTCCATCATTTCCCGCGGATTTATTGCATTACCTCTGGATTTAGACATTTTTTTTCCGAATTTGTCCAAAATATGGCCTTGAGTAACCACATTTAAATAGGGCGTGTTTTTTTTCAAAAGAGTGGCAATCGCCAGCAGGGAGTAGAACCAGCCGCGAGTTTGGTCGATTCCTTCGCTGATATAATCTGCCGGAAAAGCGAGCTGCTTATCAATTAAATCTTTATTTTCAAATGGGTAATGCCATTGGGCGTAGGGCATGGCGCCGGAATCAAACCAGATATCGGCAACCTCTTTGACCCTTATCATTTTTCCGTCGCATTTAGCGCATTTTAAATGAATTTTATCCATATAGGGCCTATGTAAATCTAATTCTCCAACAGGATTATACGGCCAGTTATGCAATTCGGTTTTTTTAGCTATGCCATTAACTTTTATATAATTTAGCTTTAAAATTTCTTCATTGGATAATCCCCGCATCGCTCCTTCCAAAACCCAAAGCGGGTCGCCATGACTGACAATCAAAATATTTTTTCCATTATAACGGGAATTGATGTCTATAATCGCTTCCAGCATTCTTTTTTTCACTTCATTTAAATTTTCTCCGCCCGGACAAATTTTAGTAAAGCGTTCCAGGTCGTTTTTGTGAAACTTATGGTGTTCTTCAACCGGGCGCCAATTAAAAATTCCGCAGTTTATTTCCGAAAGCCGTTTATCTATTATTACTCTGGATTTTGTGATTTTGGCGGCTATTTTTGCGGTTTCTTTGGTGCGGTTATACGGGGAAGCAAAAATAAAATCCAGTTTTTTATTGCCAAGCTCCTTTTTTAAATTTATAGCCGCCGATTCCGCGTTTTTTTTGCCTTTTATGGTAAGCCGGGAAATGTTTTTTCCGTGTTCCGGTCCGGAGGCGATAAGGTTGTTTAAATTATGTTCCGCTTCTCCATGCCGAAGTAGCCAAAAATTATTTTGGGAATATCTTAATTTGTCCAAATCCTCCAAACTTCCGATTACTTCCGTATGTCCACACTGTTCTTTTGTTCGCATGGGCGCGTTCGCATTTCGCGAGGCCTTAGCCGAGCGAGCGCCATTCGCGTGCTGCCAGATTGGCAACGGCGTGCCCCAATAGCGATTTCTGGAAATTGACCAGTCCTTTACTTCCTTAAGCCATTCGCCGAACCGCCCCTGTTTTATATGTTCCGGAACCCAGTTAATTTTTTTGCCGTTGGCAATGATTTCATCGCGAAGCTTGCTCATTTCTATAAACCAGGAAAATTTCGCCATATAAAGAAGAGGGGTGTCGCATCGCCAGCAGAACGGATATTCGTGTTCATAACTGCCCGCTTTTAAAAGCGCTTTGGTTTTTTCTAAATGGCTGACAATATCCCGGTCGGCTGTTTTGGCCGGTTTGCCGGCTCCGGGCAAACCCTTTGCAACCATACCCCTGTCATCTACTGTAATTGGGATATCATTAATTTTTAACTTTTCGCTTTTAACGCTTAATACTTCCTGCATAAGTTTCATATCGTTTTCGCCGAAAGCCGGAGCGATATGTACCAAGCCGGTGCCTTCTTCAGTAGAAACGAAGTCGGCGCCGCATACTTTAAAAAATTTGCTGTTTTTTTGCCAAGCCCCTTTTACGTTAAATAGCTGTTTATATTTTAAGCCGATTAGTTTTTTTCCGGACATTTTTTCAATCACTTCATATTTAACATTATCTATTGTCGGCGGAGCGTTATATGACCACAAATATTCATTGCCTATCTTATATTTGGTATAGGTAAGCTTCGGATTAACCGCAATAGCGACATTTGCCGGCAAAGTCCACGGCGTGGTGGTCCAAATCAAAAGGTATTCATTACCTTTTGATTTGCCCGCCGAAGCTTTAGTGAGGGAGGGTTTTAATTCAAATTTTACATATACTGACGGGTCTTTCACCTTATGATACGCGCCAGGCATTCCAAGTTCGTGGCTGGAAAGAGGCGTTTGGCAGCGGGTGCAGTAGGGAACAATTTTAAATGATTGGGTTAGCAGGCCGCGCTTGGCGATTTCTTTGAAAATCCACCACAAACTTTCTATATAATCTGGCTTATAAGTAATATAAGGATTTTTTAAGTCCAGCCAAAAGCCGATTCGGTCCGTAAATTTTTCCCATTCGTCCTGATATTTCCAAACCGACGCCTTGGCTTTTTCATTGAATTCCGCGATGCCGAATTTTTCAATTTCTTGTTTATTTTTCAAACCCAGCTCTTTTTCCACCTCAATTTCTACCGGCAATCCTTGCGTGTCCCAGCCGGCTTTCCGGCGGACAAAAAATCCGCGCATGGTTTTATACCGGCAAATAATATCTTTAAAGGCGCGGCCTTCCGCGTGGCCCATGTGCGGCTGGCCGTTGGCTGTCGGTGGCCCTTCAAAAAACCTGAATACTTTCCGCGTTAATCCGCGCATATCCGCAGTTTGAGTTTTCTCAAAAATCTTATTTTCCTTCCAGAATTTAAGGACTTTTTCCTCTATCTCCGGCAATTTAAATTCTTTAAGCTTTTGTAACATATCTTTATATAATAGGGAAAAATTAGCTTATTTTCAAATAAAAAACCGCTTCGCGAGAAGCGGCGTTACTTTGGAATTCTTTTATGCGCTTTTTTAAGACGCGCAATGACTTTGTATAATCTTTTAAGCAGTTTAATTTCATCCTTTATAGATTTAAAGATTACGAAATACTCTTTGGCTTTTCTCGCTTAAAGTATGATGAACTGCAACATTTATTTGGGCCGCATCCACTTTATTGGGATGAGGAAAATTTATGATACTCCGACGTATTATTTCTTTTTTCATTTGCCCCTCACTTTTGAGTTCTAAATACAATAGTATATTGTTATGCCTATTTGTCAACAAAAAACCGCCTATTTAGAAAGCGGTTAAATTTGGAAGTGGTCTAATCAACTGTAAATAATCCCATATCTTCTTGTGATACTTTTCCGATGACAAGGCCTAAAGAGTTATCCCTCTCCAAATATTTATCAAGAGCTTCGTAGGATTTGCTGTAGGCAATTAAATATTGGTATTTTTCTTCTTTCAAAAGAACTTCATACCAGCCAGTATGTTTAAAGTTTTTAAGTTTTTTGTATACTTGTTTGGATTTTCTTTGTCTTGATTGCGCGGATTCTTTTGGGTTCCACCGAAGCACAAAAACATCGGCTTCTCCGGTCGCATATCTTACTCTAACTCTTTTTTCTTTCATTTTTACCCCCTCTTTCGAAATTAATAGCAAAGACCTAATTTAATAATAAGGCAGATATTATTTTTGTCAAATAAAAACCGCTCTCATGGAAGCGGCGTTAAATATTACTTCAAACAAATTCTTTTCGGATTGTTTTGGCTATTCTAATGAACGTAGCTTTATTCACCCACTGACCGTTATATTTTTTATGAAATCGCCACCAAGATTTATTTTTTCTAAGCGTTAAAAATCTAATCTCTCCTATATTATAATTTTCATCCTGAGTCCAAACTTCTATTCTGCCAGCAACATAACCAAAATAATTTTTATTCAATACTGCCTCTTCCACAAAAACGAGTAGATACTTACCTTTTTTCAATTTTAACCCCTCCCTACTAAGACGCTACATTCATTTAATCACGAAATTTAAATTTTTCAAAATTACTACATTTTCTTCGGCTTGCTGATGCCGAGGATGCTAAATAGATTTTCCAGCGCGATTTTTGTCGCGGAAACGAGCGCGAGGCGCGCTTGAGCTGTCTCTGGCTCGGCATCAATAACCCGTTCTTTTTCATAAAAGTTATGGAATGAACGCGCCAGCCGGGCGGCGTATTCTGTTAACCGATGCACTTGGTAATCTTTCACGGTTTGCGCCAAAACATCCGGAAATTTCATCAATTCCAGCATAAGCTTAATTTCAGTGATAGAATTTAGCATTTTTAAATTATTATTTGTCGCTTGTCGCTTGTCGCTTGTCGCTTTTCGTAAGATGTGTAAACATCTTACGAAAGCGTACTGAACATAATAAACCGGATTTTTCTGCGAACGTTCTTTTGCCAAATCCATATCAAAATCCATATGCGTGTCCAAAGAGTGCATTAAAAAGAAAAATCTGGCGGCATCCAAACCGACTTCTTTTAGCAAATCATCCAGCGTTACAAATTCACCGGCGCGCTTGGACATCTTCACTTCTTTTCCTTTGCTTATCAGCCGCACTAATTGGGTAATTAAAATTTTAAGCCGTTTCGGTTTTACGCCCAGCGCTCTAATGCCGCTTTCCATTCGCGCTTTATAGCCGTGGTGGTCTGCTCCCCAGATATCAATCGCCAAATCAAATTTTCTTTTTAAAAATTTATCGTAATGATAAGCCAAATCCGCTAAAAAATAAGTCGGATTGCCGTCGGATTTTATCAAAACAGCATCTTTTAGCCACATAGCCCCATCTTTTTCATAAACCACCTTTTTTCCCTTGAGAAATTTTAATGTTTTTTTGAGCTCTCCTTTTTTATGTAAATTTTTATCTTCCGAAAACCAAATATCGTGCTTGATGCCCGCATTTTTAAGAGATTTTTTTATTTCTTTAAATAAAATTTTAGCCGCTTCTTTTCCGATTTTTTCGCCATCGTAATTTTTTACTTTTAACTTTAAACTTTTAACTAAGTCCTTGACGTATTCTCCTTTATAATACTCATCTTTCCAGGGAATTTTTCCTTCAGCCGCCAAAATGCTTTCTCCCAAGAGCTTGATTTGATTGCCGGCATCGTTAATATAGTATTCTCGCGTTACTTTATGGCCGGAATTTTCTAATACATTCGCCAGAACATCGCCATAAAATCCGGCGCGGCCGTTGGCCATAGTCAGCGGACCGGTTGGGTTGGCGGAAACGAATTCAAGGTTTATTGTTCGATGTTTGGTGTTTGGTGTTTGGTGTTTTAAACTGCCATATTTATTTTTTTGTTTTAGTATTGCTTTCAGTTCATTCTGCAGAATTTCCGGTTTCAGCCAAAAATTTACGAAACCCGGCGACACCGCTTCGATTTTAGCAAAAATCGATTTTGAGCTTGTTGGGGGGCTACTTAATTTTGATGCTATTTCTTTTGCGATTTCAAACGGCGTCTTTCCCGCCATCCCCGAAGAAGCTTTGTTTGTCGGGGTAAACTTAAAAGCCATATTTGTAGAATAGTGTCCAAAATTTTCCTTTTCGGAAGCAAAAACTTCAATACCTATTTTTTCTTTAATTGCTTTTTGAAGCTGGTTTTTGATTTGCTCAATCATGATTAAATTGTATCACTGCTTGACATTAAAATTAAACTTCAATAAACTACTAAATAGTTCAACAAATATTAGGAGTAGTGTGTGCCAAAAACATTGCCTAAACTGAATCGTGTAAAAAGAAAAAAGAGGGGATCAACTAAACGTAAGTTAAAAGATAAAGAAACTTTCTCAATCCTGCGTCAAATGCTTACACATTCGGGTCTGCCCTGACCGGCAGATTTTTTATTCTCTCAAATAGCTTACAATAAAGGTATGAAATATTTATCGGAAAATCGGCGAGTGCGGTTTGATTACGAGATTTTGGAGACATTTGAAGCGGGAATGGTTTTGACCGGACAGGAAGTGAAATCCATAAAATCCGGACGCGCGAACTTAACCGGCGCTTATGTGGTCGTAAAGCCGGATAACGCTGTACTTTTAAATTGCCAGATTTCTCCATATCAGCCGAAAAATATGTCAGTTGATTATAAGCCAGACAGAACCCGCCAACTGCTTTTAAACAAAAAAGAACTTGATTATTTATTCGGAAAAACCAAAGAAGGTTTGACGATTGTGCCGTTGTCGCTGTATAATAAAGGTCGTCGAATTAAACTATCTATTGGCCTCGCGCGGCACAAGAAAAAACAGGATAAAAGGGGTAGTATAAAGAAAAGGGAATTTGAAAGAGAACGGGGAAGAACTTTAAAATCTTAAAACGGGAGTGAAAAGCTTCGACAAATTATTTTCTATCAAATTAGCAAGCGGAGTGGCAACCTCATTAAAAGTTGCAAAACAATAAGTGCAAACTTATTCAACAAACAGCCAGCTTTAGCTTACGCTTAACTGGCCATCGCTCAACTAAAGCTTGATAAGTTATTAAGCGGTGTCAAACATCAAGCTCTGCCTTGATACGCTGATATTCAAGGCGAAACTAATCAGCACAAAGTTTAAAGTGTTTTGTTAGATTATAGCTTTAAATTTTTCAAAATAATCTGACTAAGCTTGTAGAAAATTTGATAGTAATAATTTGGACGCGGATGCAATTTCCGCCACTTCCACTCCTTCGCTAAAACTACGGAGTGCGAGCACTACTTCAATAAAAAGTGCGAGCATTATTAGCTTTACCAAAAAATCTCGGCATTACCGAGATTTTTTGTTTTGCGAAGGAGTGTCCTCCGAAGCCTTGGCGTAGGAGGACAACTATGTTAATAATTCTGTATGTCCTACGTCTATATTTTATAAAGCCAAAAAGATAAAAGTTATTACACTGGTGTTACAGAAAATTTGTCAGAAAGATTAAAAGCCCATAACTGGCAGACAGTAAAAATAACTAAATCAAAAACTCCTTATGAAATAGTTTGGTTTTGCGCTTTTGTAGATAAAAATAAAGCAATGGATTTTGAAAAATATTTAAAATCTGGATCAGGCATAGCCTTTCGTAATAAACATTTACTTTAATAAAACTTTATTTATCGCTTATTTTGGGTTTTCCAGAATTTACAAAAGATATCTAAATAAAGAGGAATGATTGACAAGAGTTTAATTTATAACACTTAAATCTTGACTTATAAAATTATCTAAGCTAATCTGTAAAAAGGATCATTTACAAAATAACATTGAATGAAACAGAAAAAAGAATATTGGATTTCTTGTTTAGTAAATAAAAATCCTGCGCCAGTTGTGTTTTCAAGCGAAAGAATGGTTGTGATAGATTATTTAGATAGAAATCAACCGCAGTGGATTATCATTCAGTTAAGAAATGTAATCGAAGCAGGAAACTTTAGTAAGTTTTCCGACGAACTCAATTTACTTATTCCGGCTTATATTTTAGTAACGCCAACGCAAAAAGATAAAAAAAATGTTTTTGTTTTTTTACATGATATTGATTGCCGCTCTGTCTGCTTACCTATAAAACTTTTAATTCATGAAACAAGAGAAAATTTGCAACGATTACTAAATGTTTTAGATTCCGTTGAATCGTTTACTAAAAAATGGTCTAAAAATAATATTCAAATAGTTAATTCTGATTTAGTATTTGATTTACAAAAAGGTAAATTGAAAAGAAAAAGAGCTTAAAACTCTTTTTTATTTTATTTATCGCATATATAATACAAAAACATTAAACAAAATCCGACCCCGTGTATCCCAAGACAAGGAATTCATAAATCTCCCGAACGCTTCGACTTGGTTCGACTTAGCTCACCACGAGTAGCTCAGCGCAAGCAAAAGTTTTCCACCCACCCCGATTCATTCCATAAAAATATCTAAAAGAAAAAATAAACAGGTCTTATCGTCGCTGCTTAGCTTGGTTCTAATATTAGAACCAAGCAATAAATGATCGATGAGAAATTAACCCTCTCTATATACAAAATAAATTTTAATCTTATTTATCACAATTCGCGTAGAGATTTGACTTTATTTTTGATATGGAAGTAATATAGCAGGTAGTTTATTTCTAGTAGAAAAGGAGGAAAAGAGCGCTATGAAATTTCCTGAATTTGCCGATGCGATGGAAAAAGTTGGTTTTCGGAACGATGAGCCGCTTGCGCCGAAATTTAAGCTGAATAAAAGTGATCTGCAGGACCTCGCATTCAAAGATAGCCATACTAAAGTGGTCGGTTTTTATCGTGTCATAAGTATTTGGTCCGAAGGCGGAGAAGTTGCGTTATGGGCCCAAGAAGACAAGAGCGGCACCAAACTTTTTCCTTTCCAAAAAGAAGAGGTTGAATTTTTGGTCAAAAGAAACAAATTTAAGAAAAACTAAGGCATTATATTAATTTTTGCTCCTGACTTCGGTTGGGGGCTTTTTCTTTTTATCCCGAACAAAATCTAACTCTGTGTATTCTAAAAGAAAGAGGGCTATACAAACAAAAACAATTTTGCTATAATTTCTTAATTGATTAGAATAAACGAAAAAATAATCGCGACAGAATTATTGGTAATTGATGAGGCCGGCGAGAAGGTTGGCGTATTGCCGTTGGCGGAAGCGTTGGCGCTGGCTAAAGAGAAGGGCCTGGATTTGATTGAGGTGGCGCCGATGGCGAATCCTCCGGTGGCGAAGATAATGAATTTTGACAAGTATCGCTATCAGGAAATCAAGAAACAAAAAAAACAGCGCGCCCAGCAGAAAGTTCAGGAATTGAAACAAGTAAGAATCAGCGGCCGTTCCGCCCAGCACGACCTTGAGGTTAAAGCCAAAAGAGTAGATGAATTTTTAAACGAAGGCAACTTGGTAGAAATTCAATTGACGCTTAAGGGCAGGGAAAAGGCCCACAAGGACTGGGCGAAACAAAAATTGCTGGACTTCATTAAAATGATTAATCCTGAACATAAAGTGATTTTAGAGCCGAGATACGGCGGCAGGGGTTTTAGCATGCAGGTGATTAAAAAATAATGACCGATTCAAACTTACAAACTTTTATCCAAATCTACAAACGGTATGTGAATGGCTTAATAAATGGCCATATCTTTGTAGATTCGGATGTTGTTTGTAGGTTTGGATCGCTACTATGAGAAAAAGTTTTAAAAAAAGATTAAAAATAACGAGAACCGGAAAATTGGTGCGGAGGAAGATGGGTCAAGGCCATAATCGCGCCAAAAAAAGCGGAAAGCAGATACGCAATAAAAGAAAAGAATTGTCTTTAGGGACATCGTTTGTTAGAATTTTTAAAAAATACACCTAATTTATGAGCAGAGTAAAACGGGGCGTAATTGCCAATAAAAAAAGAAAAAAGATATTAAAATATACCAAGGGGTTTCGATGGGGCAGAAAGTCCAAAGAACGCGCCGCCAAGGAGGCCCTGCTTCATGCTTGGAGTCATGCGTTTCGCGGCCGTAAAGAAAAAAAGCGGAATTACCGCCAGCTTTGGAATGTTCAGATAAACGCCGGCGCGCGCGCCAATGGAATGAAATACAGCGAATTGGTTAATAAGCTGAAAAAGGCGAAAGTTAAGCTGGACAGAAAAATACTTGCGGAGCTTGCCCGAACCGAACCGAAAGTGTTTGCGAAAGTATTAGAGGCAGTAAAGTAAAAACCGCTCTAAAAATAGGGCGGTTTTATGTCAAAAGAGCTTTAGTAAGAAATTCTTTCGCGTCTTCTAAGTTCTTTTTTCCAAAAATATCAAAATCTTTTTCCATGGTTTCTTTATTAAAACCCAAAAGGCCAAGATTGGGCATCGGATATTTTGGCGTGATAAGAATTACTTTTTTATGTTGTTTTTCAATGCCTTCCGGGCGTTTAATATCTTTTAGATATTTTGGGAGATGGGAAATTTTTGATGACTTATTAAACGGGTCATCCGAACGGGGGTCGGGATTATCAATTTTAGAAATAACCGAGTCCGGATTATTGCAGAAAATTTTATATCCATTGGCATGGGCATAATTTAATTCTTCAACCAGGCGGGAATTAATAGTGGTATGGAAATTTGATATTAGCCGTTGCAGTATAGTTTGCTTGGAAACTATTTCTTCGGTAAGCGTACGGGCTAATTGACCGCCGAAAAATACGATAATTGTTTGGTATCCTTCGGCAATAAATTCGCTTAAAATCAGCTCTTGTCCATCCGTGTGCACTTCTCCGAAAATGATTTTGTGTTCAACGGCTGGTACCAAACACATGGTTCCGACCATAACATCTCTTAATATGTTTGGGCTTACCCATGGGTCGCGGGTAGACCAGATTGTTGGTCCGCAACGGGTTTCGTTTCTGGTGATAATTTGAAGTTCTGGTAAATTTGGATTAACTAATTTGGTAAAATCAATTTGCAAATCTTCATCAATAAGCCGTTCTAACGGTTCGTGAGAAAGTAAATATGGTTTTTGATAGGCCTTTAACAAGCCCTTAACTCTTTGCATTTGTTCCAGCAGATTTGCATATTCTTTAAAATTCGTTAATTTTTTAATGCCCTTAAAAGTTAATCCATCCAGATTGAATTTAGATATGTATTCAATAGACATTTCTACCGAGTTAATTAATTCGTATAACTCCTTAAAGACATTAGGCCCGCCGGCAATAACTTTTCTTAAGATTTTATTTATTTCTATTAAATTGAAGTTGGTTTCTATGAGTTTTGCGCCTAACAGCGCGCCAGAAGATACGGTTTGAATAACATCAACCGAAACTCCAAGTTCCGCAATTGCAGCGGTTAACCAGAAAATTTCCAAAATACTGTATCCGCCGCCGCTAATCCCAACTAAGGTTTTACCGGTTTGTTTAATAAAGCATTTGTCCGGGGATTCCATTGCTCCTCCTAAATTTTCAACGAACTTTATATTACCTATAAAATAGCTCTTTTAAAATAAAAAATCAACTCCGCAAAACGGGGTTGATTTTTAACATATTATTTCCTTACTCAAACTTAACTTTTAATTTTTTTGTTTTTTGGCGGTTGAGCTTCGGTAATTTTATGGTTAGGACCCCGTTTTTAATCACGGCGGTGGAATTATCGGCGTCCACTTCCTGCGGAAGGATGATGGAGCGGGAAAATTTACCCCAATAGCATTCCTGATAAAAATAATCTTCTTCCGAAACCCGTTTTTCTTTAACTCGTTTGCCGCGGATAGTTACGGATTCGTTGGTGATGTCCACATCCAAGTCCTCCGGATTAACTCCGGCAATAGTGGACTCCACCACTATTTCATTGGGCGTTTGGTAAACATCAATAGTCAGCTGGCCTTCGCCTTCGTCTAAGAGTTCTGATAAATCTTCCGAGCTTGAAATAGCCCTTGAAGATTTTTTTTCTTTAACTGGCAAAGACACCGAAGCAAGGTTTGCTTCCGGCTCCAAAGACGTCACTTTATTTTCTTCTCCCACCTGGGAAAGTTCTTCAAAAAATTTTTCGGTTTCTTTATCCATGCGTTTCTCACTCGAATGATTATCTAATAATAACGAATTGAGATCTAATAAATTAATAGTTCGGTAGATATTAAATTATATTCGTATTTATTCGAGCGACGTTCGTTTTTTTAGTTTTTCAAAATCGTAGAGGATAAATATGGCTAAAATTGTCAGGAAGATAGTCGGAATAACCGATGGTTCATATCTGATTATAAGGGAATTGAAGAAAGCATGCAAGGCCGTAGCCAGTGCAAAACCTGTTAATAATAGCCATTTTTTATTCAATGACATGGCTTTTGCCCAGTAATATCCCAATAAGCCGGAGCTTAGGGTATGAAGGAGGGTTGCTCCTATGAATCTTAAGGTGGTGGTCTCAAATGCCAGCGAACCGGTTTTAACAGCGGCGGCGACATTTTCCACGGCGGCAAAGCCCAAAGCGGCGACTATCATATAAATCATTGCGTCCACCGGCTCGTCAAAGTCCTTTGGGTGTTTGCCGATTACCAGCCGCGCCGCCCCGAATTTAAAAAATTCTTCAATGCCCGCCAAAACTATAAAAGAAATAAAGCTGTATTTTATTATGCCGTTAAAATTAGCCCAGTCGTTAAATAAAATCTGAACCTGGAGAACGATAAAGGTGCTTAGGGCTCCGGCTAAGAAGACCTCAAAAAGAAGTTTTTTCGGCTCTGGATGCGGGTCTTCTTCCAAATAAAAAATCAGCCAAGCAAATGACGGCAGAAGGCCAAGTATGAGAGGGAGAGTTACCATTTTTCTATCATTAAAAATTCTTTATTTTTATTCGGCAGGTTTTGATAAATTTCTTCCGTAAGATGCGGCATAAACGGATGGAGCATTTTTATGACTTCTAAAAGCGCGTTATTCAAAACTATTTTTACTTCTTCGTCATTTCGCCCCTTGCTTGATTCAATATATTTATCCGCGAATTCATGCCAGACAAAATCATATAAAGAATGAAGCGCTTGTCCGAATTCATAAGTGTCAACTTGTTTAGAAACCTGTTTTTTAGTTGTATTAAGTTTTTTAATAAATTCTTTATCTTCATCAAACGCTGATTTGCTCGGATTGCCGCGCTGATTTTCGCCGATATTTTTTCCGCGTGTATCCGCATTTGAGTCCGTGTTAATCTGCGAAGGTTTATTCATTAGAATAAATCTGGCAACATTCCATACCTTATTCGCGAATTTTTTTCCCGCTATAACCGCATTTTCATCCCAGTGGATATCTTGATTGCCCATGGCCTGCCAGATTAAGCCGAAACGGGTGGCATCCGCTCCGTATTTTTCAATTAAAATCATCGGGTCAATGCCGGTGCCGAGCGACTTGGACATCCGTTTGCCGTCTTTGGTGAGAATGGTGCCGTGGATAATTACATCGGAGAACGGTTTTTGTCCCGTGAATTCTAAGCCGGAAAAAATCATTCTGGCTACCCATAAATTTATAATATCTCGGGCGGTGGAAATGACTTGGGTTGGATAAAATTCTTTTAAATCTTTGGTTTTGTCCGGCCAGCCAAGCGTGGCAAACGGCCAAAGCGCGGATGAAAACCAGGTATCCAAAACATCTGTTTCTCCTTCAAGCGGAATTTTGTGTCCCCACCATATTTGGCGGGAAACATTCCAGTCGCGGATATTTTCCAGCCAGCTAAAATATATTTTTTCCCAATTTTTCGGATGGAATTTCACTTCGCCGCTTTTTACCGCTTTAATCGCCAGCTTCGCCAATTCGTTCATTTTTAAAAACCACTGCAAGCTCGGCTGGGGTTCAATCACGCCGTTACAGCGATAACAAACCGCGACATTGTGATTATAGTCCTCTTCCTTTTCAATTAGATTTTGGTTTTTTAATTCTACCATTACTTTTTCGCGGCACTCTAAAACTTTCAGTCCGGCGCAAAGCTGGCCGGCTTCCGGCGCCATTTTCCCTAGCGGGCCGATTACTTTATATACGGGCAGTTTATGTTTTTCTCCTATGCGCGCGTCCAATAAATCATGAGCCGGCGTTAATTTTACCGCGCCGGTTCCGAATTCCATGTCAATTTCTTCATCGGCGATAATCGGAATTTCGCGATTTTGAATCGGCAGTAAGACCTTTTTACCGATTAAATTTTTATACCGCTTATCTTTTGGATTAACCGCTATCGCGGAATCGCCGAGCATCGTTTCCGGCCGAGTGGTGGCAACGATAATAAATCCTTTTTCGTTTAATAGCGGATATTTGATATGCCATAATTTACTTCTCTCCTCCTTATATTCAAGTTCCAAATCTGACAAGCTGGTTTGGCACCGGACGCACCAGTTGATTACCCGTTCGGCTTTGTAAAGCCATCCTTTTTTATAGTAACGCAGAAACGCCTCATTGACCGCTTTCTGGTATTGCTCATCCATCGTGAAACGGACGCGCGACCAATCCATAGAACAGCCGAGTTTTTTGAATTGATTTAAAATAATGCCGCCGTATTTTTCTTTCCATTCCCAGACCTTTTCTAAAAATTTTTCCCGCCCCAAATCATGGCGAGATACATTTTGTTTTTTCAGTTCTTTTTCCACGACATTCTGGGTGGCAATGCCGGCGTGGTCAGTGCCCGGAAGCCAGAGGGTCTTATAGCCCTCCATCCGTTTTTTCCGGATTAAAATATCCTGAATGGCCGCGTTAAGCGCGTGTCCCATATGGAGCGAGCCAGTCACATTCGGAGGCGGCACGACAATAGTATAGCTTGACACTTGTTGCTTGATGCTTGATGCCGCCGGAAGATTGTCCGGATTAAAATAGCCGGATTTTTCCCAAAGCTGATAAATTTTATCTTCTACTTCTTTCGGATTGTAGGTCTTGCTTAATTCTTTTGGCATTGATATAATCTTAAAAGATTTTTTATTCTTTAACAACGGAGGGATTATGGAATTAAAATCTCAAACTAGATTTTTGCAGGTTCGCATTGAAGACGACCAAGGCGAGAGGGTGGTTATTTCTGCAAGGTAAAAGGATGCAACGCCGATGTACGGCGATGTTTCTAAAAGCCAGCTTCAAGCCAATTTATTGCCGGTGAAGATTTTGAAAGAAACAGAAACCGATGCGCTGATTAGCTGGCCGGTTCAATGCTGCCGGATGGATGATAATTGCTGCGGCTGTGAATTTTGGGTAGATAAAAAATTCCTCATCTGAAGAGGAATTTTTATTAATTTTTAAAGCGGTTATTGGGCCGCTTTTTCCTTTTGAATAATATTTTACGGGAAGCCGCCAATGCTTGTCTTTTGGTAAAAGTTACGTGTCCGCATTTTGAACACAACATTGCCCACACCCTATCAATCAATTTTAATATATTAACGTTCGTGATTAAGTTTGTGGCAACCCAGTTTGATTTAAATAATCCGCCACAGCCGCATCTAAGCTTTTTTCTCATTCTACCCCCTCTTTTATGTTCTGATTATAGAATCATACTTTCTTTTTTATAATGTCAAATTGCCGTTAGCTACTAATTGAAGACCTTTTTTCTTTTTTTGTAGTAAATTTATATACGCCGCGGCGGCAATCATGGCGGCGTTGTCGGTATTATATTCATAGTCGGGGACTACAAAATTTAGTTTTAAGTCAAAAGTTGTAAGTTTTAAGGTTTCGCGCAAAGCGCGATTGGCGGAAACTCCGCCGCATAATAATACGGATTTTGCTTTGAATTCTTTAGCGGCGCGGAGAGTTTTTTGCGTTAATACATCAATTACCGCTTTTTGGAAACTGGCGGCTACATTAGCAAGAAAATTATTTTTTTCCGAAACCTCCACAGCCGGCTTGGCGCGGCCCCCGCTATGCTGGGCAAGGCGGCGAGGACTAGCGAGTGAGTCGCTGGATGAACGAAGCGGGTTGAGGGAAGAATAATTTTCTTGCGAATGATCGCGGAGATAATAGAGAACCGAAGTTTTTAATCCCGAGAAACTGAAATTATACACATCTTTTACATTTTTAGGATTTAGTAATGGGCGGGGGAATTTAATCGCGTCGGGATTGCCCCTGGCGGCGAGTTTCTGTATTTCCGGGCCGCCGGGATAAGGAAGTTTCAGCATTCGCGCCACTTTATCAAAGGCCTCTCCGGCAGCGTCATCCAATGTCTCGCCGAGCTTGGTCCATTTTGTGATGCTTTTCATATTTAATAAAATAGTGTGCCCTCCGCTTACAATCAAGGCGACGGCGGGGAATTTTATTTTAGGGTTTAGGGTAGAGGGTTTAGGGTAGAGGGTTTTTGTATTTTTTTTAGAAATTAGAAATTTGGAATTAGAAATTTCAGCTGTTTTTTTTGGTAAAAAACAGCTGTATAGATGCCCTTCCATATGGTTTACTCCGATAAGCGGCTTATTTAGTTTTTTGGAAAGTTCTTCGGTAAAATTGATTCCGGTCCAAAGCGCCGGTTCCAATCCGGGCCCGACAGTGGCAGCGATATAATCGGGGTTTAGGCCATTCGGCTCTGAGAGCCTCAGGCTCGTAGAGGTAGAGGGTTTAGGGTTTAGGGTTTTAAAAATTTTAGGCAAATTTTTCAGATGTTCTCTTTTCGCCAAATTTGGCACCACGCCGCCGAATGGGCGATGAACCGCTATTTGGGAAGAAACGATATTTTTTAGAACTTGAAATTTCGGGGATTTTAAACCGCCGCCGCATTTTACCAAAGCGATGGATGTTTCATCGCAAGATGTTTCTATAGCAAGAATTTTCATTTAGTAGTCCCGACGGGAATCGAACCCGTATTCCCACCGTGAAAGGGTGATGTCCTAGCCGTTAGACGACGAGACCGTGTTTTTTTACATCCTGGTCTCCATAATAAGGGAGTTTTATCAGATTTTCAATCCCACTATTTTAATCCTATGATATAATGGGAGAGCCGGATTCAAACTAACATCAATTTAGTGAGCCAATTCCCGTCCAGATTCAAGGCACGAGGAAGCGCAGTGTGCCAGTAGGCACATAAGCGACGAGCAACGAAGAAGATGGATTGGAATTGGCTCACCCGAAGGGAAGAGAGAATTTGGCCAATTTCTTTGTCACTCCTCGTCGGGGTGCTTACTAGCACGACCCCCTCGTCGTTCCTAGAACTTGGCTTAAATTATCTCTTTTAAATTTGACGGTAGTTTGAATTCGGCTCTCCTAAATATGAAAGCCGTGATAAAAAATATTTTTGCCGAAGAAATTTTGGACTCGCGTGGCAATCCTACTTTGAGGGTGGGGGTGGCAACCGGCGCCGGAACGGGCATTTTTTCCGTTCCTTCCGGAGCGAGTACCGGCAAATACGAAGCGCTGGAAAAGCGGGACAACGACCCAGAGCGATTCCGCGGATTGGGAGTTAAAAAGGCGCTTGCCGCGATTGAAAAGGAAATCGCGCCTTGTTTGAAAGGATTTTCGGTTTTAGAACAAAAAAAAATTGACCGGGCAATGATAAAATTGGACGGCACCCCAAATAAGCGGCGCTTGGGCGGAAATGCTCTTATTGGCGTCAGTATCGCGGTTGCCAAAGCTGGAGCTTTAGCGAGCAAAAAACCGTTGTATAAATATCTGCATGATTCTTTTTTCCCGAAAGAAAAAATGGTCGCGCCGAAATTGTATATGAATTTAATCAATGGCGGCAAGCACGCGAAGAATAATCTGGCTTTTCAGGAATACTTGGTTGTTCCGCAAACCAATTTCGTAAAGGATGCGTTGAAATTCGGTTGCCGGGTTTTGGCGGAATTAAAGAAAATCGTTGTCAAGAAATATGGTAAGGCATCTTTTGAGATTGGAGACGAAGGTGGATTGGCTCCGGCAATTAGCGATGTTGAAGAGCCGTTGCGTTTATTGGCGGAGGCGGCGCGCAAGGTCGGCGGATTAAAATGGAAATTGGCGCTGGATGTGGCCGCCACCAGTTTTTATAAAAATAAAAAATACACCATTGCCGGAAAAAAATTACCTGCGGAAAAATTACTGGAATTTTATAAAAAAATAATAAATAAATATCCTTTACTTTCAATTGAAGACCCTTTTCAGGAGGAGGATTTTAAAAATTTTTCCAGATTTAAAAAAGAAACGGAGAAAAATGGAGTTTTTATTGTTGGCGACGACCTCACCGTTACCAATCCCAACCGTTTGCGGAAGGCAATCTTTGAGCAAAGCATCGGCGGGGGGATTATTAAGCCGAATCAGATTGGCACCCTGACCGAAACAATTGAAGCGATAAATTTAGCTAAAAAAAATAGAATTAAAATAATAGTCAGCCATCGGAGCGGCGAAACCAATGACGATTTTATCGGGGATTTGGCGTATGCCTGCGGAGCGTTTGGGATTAAAGCCGGCGCGCCCCAGCCAAAGGAACGGCTCGCAAAATATAACCGCTTATTGGAGATACAACGAATAACGAATGTGTACGAATAAACGAATATACTAATATATTAATAATAAAATGCTTAAAACTATTGTTAAGAAACAAGATTTGTTGTATCCGGAACTCAGTTATAAAATTATAGTTGATTCGTTTATTCGTAAATTAGTAATAATTCGTTATTCGATGATTTTATAATATGGCGTCAGTTGCGCAAATAATCGCGACCATCGGGCCCGCGAGTAAAAATAAAAAAGCGATTAAAGAGATGATAAAACATCAAATGGATGCGGCGCGGCTTAATTTTTCCCACGGCACTTATAAAGAACACGCTTATTACATAAAAACTATCCGGGCGGCCGCCAAAGAATTGAAAAGAAAGATTCTGATTATTCAGGATTTATCCGGGCCGCGGACACAGAGAGGCAAAGAACATTTTTTCAATAAAAAATCAAAGTCCTTGATAACCGCCAAAGATAAAAAGGATTTGCGGTTCGGATTGGAAAACGGCATTGATTATGTCGCGATGTCTTATGTCGGCGGCGCGGAAGACATAAAATCCTTGCGGGCGCTGATGAGGTCATTTAAAAAAAATAAGCCGGTTATCGCTAAAATTGAACGGCGGGAAGCGGTAAAAAATATAGATGCCATTATTAAATCCGCGGACGCGATTATGGTGGCGCGCGGCGATTTAGGCAATGCTTTTCCGTTAGAAAAACTGCCGTTTCTTCAGAAAATGATTATTCGGAAATGCAAAAAAGCGGAAAAGCCGGTGATTACCGCGACCCAAATGCTGCTCTCTATGGCGGAAAATCCGGAACCGACCCGCGCGGAAGTGGAGGATGTGGCGCAGGCAATTTTGGACGGTTCGGATGCAGTGATGCTTTCGGAAGAAACTGCTATCGGAAAATATCCGGCGGAAGCCGTGCGAGTGATGGAAAGGATTGTTTTGGAATCGGAAAAACACGAGCGATTTAAAATTCATAAATTATAACTTATGGCAAAACCAGTAGTGCTTACAATTTTAGACGGTTTCGGAATTTCTTTTGAAAAAAAAGGCAATGCCCTTGCTTTGGCAAAGACGCCGAATTTTGACGAAATCAGCGAAAATTATCCGGGCGCGCTTCTTCAGGCGTCCGGCATTGAAGTCGGGCTGGATTGGGGAGAGATGGGCAACTCGGAGGTTGGACACGCTAATATCGGTTCCGGAACAGTGGTTTATCAAAATTTGGCGCGAATCAATTCGGCGATTAAAGACAAAAGTTTTTTTGATTTTCCGGTTTGGAAAAAAGCCGTTGCCCATGCGGAGAAAAATAATTCCGCCATCCATTTAATCGGCCTTTTATCCAACGGCGGCGTTCATTCCCATATTACCCATTTGTTTGCGATTTTGCGGGCGATTAAGAATTTGGAATTCAGCGGCAGGGTTTTTATCCATATTTTTACGGACGGCCGGGACACGGCGCCGAAATCAGCGGAAAAATTCATCGGTTTATTGGAGGAAGAAATGGGAAGATTAAAAATCGGAAAAATCGCCAGCATTGCCGGTCGTTACTACGCGATGGACAGGGATGAAAATTGGGAGCGAACCGGAAAGGCCTATCAAATTTTGATTGGCGGCGGAGGAGAAAAAGCCGCAAGCGCGCCAGCGGCGGCAGAAAATTTCTATAAAAATGGTTTGAGCGACGAGATGTTTGAGCCGACGACAATAATAGAAAAAGAAAATCAGCCGGTGGGCGCGGTACAGGACAACGACGCGGCGATTTTCTTTAATTTCCGGCCGGACCGCGCCCGCCAGCTGACGCAAGCGTTCATTGCTCCGGAATTTGGCGGATTTAAGAGAAAAAAACTGGATAATTTGCTGTTTGTAACTTTGACCCGATATGCCGATGATTATTCAGCGGAAATTGTTTTTGAACCGCAGTATATCGCGGAACCGCTGGCTAAAGTTATTGCCGATGCCGGAAAAACCCAGCTGCATATCGCCGAGACGGAAAAATACGCCCACATCACTTATTTTCTGAACGGCGCTACGGAAAAGGAATTTTCCGGCGAGGTTCGGATTTTAATTCCGTCCAAAAAAGTAAAAAGTTTTGACGAACAGCCGGAAATGAGCGCGTCGGAAATAACCGAAAAAATTATAGCGGCGATAAAAAAACAAGAATATGATTTTATCGCGGTTAATTTTGCCAATGCCGATATGGTGGGGCATACCGGCAATCTGGAGGCAAGCGTGAAAGCGGTAGAATTCTTGGATGAATGCGTCGGCAGGATAAAAAACGCGGTTTTGGAAGCGGGCGGGGTTTTGGCGATTACCGCTGACCACGGCAATGCGGAAGAAATGCTTAATTTGGCAACCGGGGAGATTGACAAGGAACACTCTACCAATCCGGTGCCGTTTTGGATTGTGGGCGCGGACAATAAAATTACCGAAGGCCAAAAAAATTCTTTTCAGACAACGCCGCAGGGGATTTTGGCGGATGTGGCGCCGACTATTTTGGAAATTATGGAGTTGCCCAAGCCGAAAGAAATGACCGGCAATAGTTTGCTGAAAGGAATGAGCCGGTGTCCCCTGCCAAAATAATATAATTTCTGCTAAACTGACAGTAATGCAAACAAAAAAACCATCTTTTTTATTCTATGGCGTTTTGTTGGCGATTTTAGCATTGGCAGGCATTGGAAAAATTGATTTAATTGGCCGTAAATCGCCTTACTCTTTGCTTACCGCTCAAGTCGTGGACCTTGACACTTCTGGCGCGGAAGATATTAATATTGGCGCCCCTCCTTCTTCATCGACTGATTTAACCGCGAGAAAATGGGAAATCGGAACCGCTAAAATTATTAAATGGGAATGGCAAGACCTTGAAGAAGGCAAACGGTTTGATGTTGTGCTGGAGCCGGTTACGGCCGAAGAAGCGGAGGTAATTGTTGTAATAGAGGAAAAGAAAAAAGATGATTTTCCGATAATTGAAGACAAACTGCCAATAATAATAGATGATACTAAAAACGATTTTCCGATAATTGAAGACAAACTGCCAATAATAATAAATGACCTTAATGACAAGGCAGAAGAACTTATTAAGGAAATCTGCAAGGAAGAAAAGTCATTTTTAAATGTTATTAGCGGCGGTTTGCTTGGAATATCTAAATGCGTAATTAAAGACACTCCGGAAACAATTGAAAAAGAAAAGCAATTGGAAAAGATTCTTGAGGAACGGCAAGATAAGCTGATTGATTTGATTAAAACCGACCCGGAAAAAATATCGGAAATAACTAATTTAGAAAAAGAGCGCGAAAAACTGCCGGATAATCTTAAAGATTTAATTGAAAAAGAAGTAAAAATTAATGGAGTATTGGAAATCGTTGGAGAAAAGTTTTCCATAATCAGGACCGACACGCCTGCGGGGAAGAAAAGAATATGGATTTATTTTACCATTTCTCCCAAACTTGCTCCCGGAAGTAAAATTGAGGTTGTCGGAAAAGAGATAGGCGGCAATATTATTGTTTCTGCTTATAAAATTATTACCGGTCCCGAGCCGGAGACGCCGCAGATAATCGGCCTTGCTCCGTTCGGCGAGGTATTAGCCGGAACGGAAACATTGATTCGCTGGGAAAATATCGGCGAAGTTACGGATATAGTAAATATCTATCTTGTGAAAGTCGGTAGGGATTACAAGAACTCAATAAAGACCCTTTTATATTTTGAAATATACAATAGCGGAGAGGCGCTTTTGGATAAGGCAGTTTGGAACAAAATCGACAAAATAGAATCCGGAGAAAATTATTATCTCGCCGTGGAATGCGCGCCGTCCGTTGCTTGCGAGGGCTCTTTCTATTTTTTTACCATTAAGCCGGCGTTGCAGACAATTCTTTCTACCAAAGCAATTTTTACCAAGACAAAAGAAGAGCACAGATTTATAGCTGTGAATTTACCCGCTAACAAGGGCTTTGATTTGGAAGAAATTAAGGCCGCGCAGAAGAATCCAGAATTGGAGAAAAATTTAAAAGGATTTGATATAGGATTTGGGCCCAGCGCGGTATTGTTTGGATTCGGTGAATATGAATCAGATGGCTCAGTATTATTTGGAGGTCATTGCGGACCGGAAGTTCTTGGTTTTCAGAGTTACGCGCCTAAATTATGCCCGTGGTCAAAGTGTATTAGTACGGATTACAGTACCGATGAAATTACTAATAATTTAAGTATGGATTACGCAATGCCCATTTGGGAAGAAATTCGCAAAACTTACGCTTGCGAAGATAAAAATAATTAGAAATTATGATTAAGTCACTTGCTAAAAAACCAATTGTTTTTATGGGCGCGCTATCGGCGGTTTTGTTCGCGTCGGCGGTTATTTGGGCTGTTTTTGCCGCGCAATTAGTTGCCGGTCAAACTGAAACGCCGGCGGATTTTAAAATCGGCGAATTTCCTCAAAAAAAGGACTCAGGCAAGGCAAGAGAAAAAATTACGCTTCCCAATAACGCGCCCTTTGGATTTTATCGCGTTAAAGTAATTAGCTATGGCGCAACCGGAACGCCGATTGCTTCTATCGTCGGTCAGGAAATATTTTCCGTTACGCCGTCTGATGATAAACTCCCCGAGGATAAACGTTACTCCGAGGATAAACGTTACCGCGAGCCACTTAATTAAAGAAAGATTATTGATTTAGCGACCGCATTTTAATATCAAAGGCGGCGAGTTGGGATTTAGAGATTTCCAAGCCAGCGGAACGGTATTCCTGATAGCCGGATTTGAAGCAGGTTAGGTAGTATTTGCCCGGCGCCACCAGGAAATTGAATCTACCTTGTTCGTCGGTAGCTTTGGTGGCGAGCAGCATATTTTTTTCTTGAGCAAAAATTCTTACCACTGCCAGCGATAACGGCGCTTGGGTAGTTTGGTCCAGAACTTTTCCGAACGGTTTGATGAGGTGGAAAGCGAAATAAATTTTCAGCGCATCCAGGATAATATAAACGGCAAATATGGCGTAATTCAGCCAGGTCGGGACGATAATCGCGGCGGTTAAGCTGATAATCGTTCCGAACGCCAGCAGGTAAGGATTGATTAAGTCAATAAATCTTTTGAGTGCGTCCAGAATTTTTATCCGCCAGATGTATTTCAGGTCAAATTCTTTTTGAATCGGCGTAAGGAAAAATTCCAGGTTTAAAATCTGGTCCGGTGAAGCGATATTTACGGTTTCGCTTTGTAATGGCTGGTAGCCGTCTTTGATTATTTTGAGATAGTAATTTCCCGGCGTTATCGTCGCTTCAAACCGGCCTTCGCCGTCGGTTACCCGCGTATCTTTGAGTTTTTGATATTCAGCGTCATAGATATAAACTACTGCCGAGAGTATTGGCTTATTGCTTAGTTTATCAAAAACTATGCCCCAGGGTTTTCTTTTTCGGAATCGCAAAAATCCGAATAAATAAAATCGCGACAGATTTATAAATTGTGTTATTTGGGACAGTAAAGAAGCGGCGGTAGCGCTACCAGTGGAAGCGGCTACGACAAGCGAGCTGGCGCCGACCGCGGAAACAGCGACCGAGGCCGGAATCGCTACCTCTTTTACGGTATTAACCACCACCGGATTGGAGCGCAGTTCTCGGGTGACTCTTACTGCTTCTTTGGTAATTTCTTTATTAACTTTTTTTATTGCTTCAGGAACATCAGTGAGTTTAGTAATTGTTCCGGTCGCGATTATATTTTGGATTATTCCACCTCCTCCACCTCCGCCCCCGCCTCCTCCACCGCCGATTGTCTGAATAATAGTAATGATAGTTGTTATAACATCTGTATCCGCTTCATTATTATCCGAAACGCTTAAACATCCCGGGTCGTTCGGATAGTCAATTTTTCCGTCTCCGTCATTATCTTTGCCGTCAGAACATTGAAATACGGGCGGTGGAATAATTAAACAATCCGCCGAACAGTTTAGCGAAGTTTCTCCTTTATCTACTTCGCAGATATTATTGCCGCAAATAGTTTGTTGGCTGGCTACGCATTTATTGTTTTTGCATAGAAAATCGGACGGACAATCGGAATCTTTAGTACAGGACGGCGCCGCTGCGCAATCCGTTGTGCAATTTAAATTGGTTTCGTCAGCTTCACAGACAAGATTGCCGCAAACAGATTTAGTGATATCTTGCGGGCATTCTGATGTGTTTTCATCTAATTCGCAAATAATCAACGCTCCAAGAAAAGGTTTTTTTGGTGGCGGGATCGGGTCGGTTTCGTCATTATCTGAAGCGCCGCCCGAGCATCCCGGGTCAGCCTTATCAATCAGGCCGTCGCCGTCATTATCTTCGCCATCGGAGCATTGGAAATTAATAATGGCAACACAATCCCCGCATAGCCGAGTTTCCCCAGATTCGCAGATATTATTGTTATTACAAGATAGAGGAATTATTATATCGGTCTCATCATTGTCAGTAGCAGAAGAACATCCCGGGTCATTTGGATAATCAATTTTTCCGTCGCCGTCATTGTCTTTGTTATCGGAGCATTGATAAGTAGGTGGAGGAGGGCAATCTGTGGTGCAACCACCTCCTTTGTTATGCGCCAGTATTCCTTCCGCGAAATAATTTTCTGTGTTTGAAACATGGAAATTGTACACTGCTATATTTTTTTCTATCCGTTGAAAATTTATGATTTCATCTGGGACAAGTTCGTCGTTGTTTAGGAAGAAAATAACATTACCATTTTGGAGTTCTTTAACCCGTCTATAACCGGTTGACGTATAAAGCGGATGTTCCGCAGTTACGAAGATTTTCCTGCCGCTTGCCGTAGAAATATCGTAATAATGGTCGGATAGCCGCTTAAACGTTCTCAAGACCGTTACTTCTCTGGATTTGTTTGCGCTTAAATCATAGCCGATTACGCTATCGCCAATAAGCACATCTTCTACATTTTTAGTTCCGGTAGGGATAAGTATTTTTGTTCCTGCCAAAAAACTACCGTCCCCGCCCCCTTCAACCGTACAAACATTAGAACTTACATTTACGGTAATGTTTATAGTGCCGGCGCCGGACATAGAGCCGGTATCAATGGTCGCCGAAGATTCGGAAAGGGAGCAAGAGCGGCCGGTGTAGCCGGTGGTATTGGGGTCAAAAGTTAAATCCCGCCGGTCTGCAGACCTAACTTTCAGGTATTGGCCGGCGGCCATAGTAACCGTAAAACTGTTGCCGCTAAAAGTAATTTGATTTAGGGTGCCGGCGCTTCCTTGCACATCTAAAAGAACGCCATTCACGCTAAGCTGAATTTCGCCGGAATTTAACAGTAAATCCGCTAAAGCATTTTGAAAATAAAAAAGAGCGAAAATTAGAACAATTATCCCCAAAAATCGTTTTTTAAGTTTCATAGAAAATGATATAATTAACAATGGATTATTATGCCTGTCAAATTGTGATATTGAAATTATAACATTACGATGCCTCATCAGAAAATAAATTTGTTAAAACCGCGTTCGCTGAAAAACAGCCCCTTTCCATATTGGGCCAGAATTTTAGCGTTTATTTCATCGGCAACGCTCGCGACTTTATTTATCGTTTCGGTTATCGCCGCCAATACCACTATCGGCAATAATATTGAAACCAGCGGCACTTTGACAGTGGGGGGCGCTACTTCAACTATTGCCACTGCTTTGGGGGTAGCCACCACTTCCCCGTGGGGCATTTTTTCAGTGGAAATGGGCACAGTGAATCCCTCTTTTGTCGTATCTAATAACGGCAGTTCTACTCCTTCTTTTTGGATTGGCGGCGTTAATCAAAACGGTTATATCGGCATTGGCACCACTTCCCCCAATCAAGCGCTGACAGTTGTTGGGAATATTTACAATACCGGAATTATTGGAATAGGAACAACAACCACCGACAGGGCTTTGTCAGTCCATGGCAATGCTTTATTTTCCGGCACTGTTATGGTGGCTAATTTAATCGCTACCGGGACGTTGACTTTAAGCGGCACTGGCACGACAACTTATTCAGGGGCATTGGGAGTGGCGAGCAGTACTCCTTGGGGCACCTTATCTGTAGAAATGGAAGTCAACAACCCTTCTTTTATAGTTTCTAATGCCGGCAGTTCCAGTCCTTCTTTATGGGTTGGCGGAGTCAATCAAAATGGTTATATTGGTATCGGCACTTCTACGCCTAATGAAGTGTTGACCGTAGCCGGAAACATTGCTAATTTAGCCGCCACTTCAACAATGAAGTTAAGAGGTAGCGCAACTCTTGGCAATACCCCAACCTCAATTAAAGTTGCGGGTCGTTATGCTTACGTGATAGATCGTGGCACCAGTGATTTAAGAATTTTTGACGTGTCCAGCACTACCCCGGCTTTTGCCGGTTCAATAGGTTTAGACCTTACCCCTCAAGATATATATATTTCCGGCCGATACGCTTATGTAGTAGATGGTGCCAGCGATGGCCTTAAAATTATTGATATTTCTAATCCAGCCGCTTTATCAATAATGAGTTCTACCAGTTTAGCAACAATTGGGGACGGGAGCAGTAATCCGTTGGGGATTTATATTTCTGGCCGATATGCGTATGTGGTAGATAGTGGCGATGGTTATCTTAAAATTATTGATGTTTCTGATCCGGTTAGGCCATCAATCGTATCTATGTTGACGGCGGGTTCTGGACCGACGAGCGTATTTGTGTCCGGCCGTTACGCTTATGTGGCTGGTCAACAAAATAGTAGTAGTATAATTATAGATATATCCGACCCATTTAATCCAAAAAATATGGGAAGCATCACTAGAACATCTCAGGGCATCAATCTTGACATTAAAATTTCGGG
Source organism: Candidatus Harrisonbacteria bacterium RIFCSPHIGHO2_02_FULL_42_16 (assembly GCA_001818695.1). Classification (GTDB taxonomy): domain Bacteria; phylum Patescibacteriota; class Minisyncoccia; order UBA6257; family 02-FULL-45-10c; genus 2-02-FULL-42-16. Next base: position 62,983 of record MHJG01000009.1, read on the forward strand.
AAACTATGCCTATGTAAATGATAATCCGAATTTACGAATTATAGATGTTTCTGACCCAGCTAATTCGCAATCAATAGCAACTATATCTTTGGGCGTCAGCCCCACCTTATCTAATTTACAGGTATCCGGACGCTATGTTTATGTATTTAATTCTGGAGATGGTAAAAAAGAACTTATTGCCATTGACGTTTCTATACCGGATTCACCGGTGATTGTTTCCAGATTAAATATCGCCGTAGGGGGAACTTCTCCGTATTTATATGTTTCTGGTCGATATGCTTATGTAGCAAATGGCACCAATTTTTCAGTAATAGATATTTCCGGCATAGAAACTACTTCTGCCATTATTCATTCTTTAGAGGCCGGCAATCTTCAGGTTAGGAGCGATGTTTTAGTTGGTAATCAGCTTACAGTAACCGGCGGATTAACTGTTGGGCAGGGCGGAATCTTATCCACTGGGCCATTGGCAGTCAGCGCCACCACTTCCAAAAGTGTTATTTTAGGCGGTTTGATAATCGGCACTTCTACTCCGGCTACCACCTCGCCAAACTCGCTTGCTTTTTATCAGTCCGTTTTTTTGGTGGAAGCTACTTCTTCTGCGTCTATTCCATTTACTATCCGAGGCGCCGGCACCCAGTTAGGAAATTATTTGCAAATTCAAAGTTCTACCAATACCAGTCAGTTGGTGCTTAGCAGTTCTGGAAGGTTGGGTATCGGCACTTCTACTCCGGCAACGGAATTAGCAATTTCTTCTTCTGCCACTACCACTATTTATCTTGATTCCTCCGTTACTACCAAAGGCAGTTGTATCCAATTAAAGTCAGCTACCAGTTCGGCGGTTTATCATCTGTACATTGGCGCCAATGATGTGGCATCCACTACCTCTGACGGCCGGTCCGGCTTAATTCCGATATTTGAATTTGGCGCTTGCAAATAAAAAATCCGGCGATATTTTATCGCCGGAAATTACTCTGTTTTCCTTCTATTTTTTTTACAGTCCTCGTCGGTATTTTCTAAGGAATTTCTTTGAGCCACTCCATTATTATTGAAATATTCATCAGTGATAGTGGTATATAGCTTTAGATCGCCGGTTTCTATCATTTTGCAGTGGTCAAAGGTGTTGATATTCCCGAATTCTTTTATTAAATTGACGCACTCGGTCATATTATAAAAATTTTGGCAATGCTTATCCGCAGAGACGCCTTTTTCTTTGTTCAAATACCCGTGTTCTTTTTTATAAACATCATCATAATTCGCATGAAGCAGTTCGTGGATGCCCGTATTGTAAACCTGCGCTTCAAAGGTATTTTGGTCCCAGTTGTATTTTTTGGCTGAATTTAAAATAGGGCCGTAACAAATAGCCGCGTCTTTTCTAATTATTTTGTCATCTTTTACCAGGTCAAATTGGAATCCCAATACGGTTTTCGGCAAATTTTTTGAGTCCGTCACTTCCATTAAAACGATATCCGGATATAAAGCGTCCGGGCTGATTTTCAATCCCCGCCGCATTTCCGAAGAAATTTTTTCAAATAATTCCAAATCATAAGTAAAATTAAAGGGTTCTTCTATAATTATTTTTTTATGGTCGCCCGGTATTCTTATTTTAAAAGTGGTACAGCCGTTTGCCGAAAGCGCGAACAGTATTCCGGTTAAAAGCAAAAGCCGGCGTTTCATTGTTTCCTCTGGTTAATTTTGAGCTGCTGATTTAAATTTAAGCCAAAATTTTCTTTTTGTCAAAAACCATTTATATATGACTTTTTCAAATTTTTTAAACTAACCAACTAAAAAACGATCGTTTTTTAGTTGGTTAAACCACAAATTAAATATTTGTTTATTCCAGATGCGTTGTTTTTTGGAATTCTTCCATTTTTTTTGCCAGCGCCGGATAGTTTTCCAGTTCCGGGTCGTTGGATAATAATTTTTTCGCCGAATCCCGCGCCATTTTTACGAGCTGGACATTTTTTAGCGCATCCATAGCAATGTCCGGCAGGCCGGTCTGGCTTTCGCCGAGGAATTGCCCCGGCCCCCTGATTAGCAAGTCCTTTTCCGCCAGCTCAAAGCCGTTTTTCGCGGTAATAAGATATTCCAGCCGCTGGGTAACCGATTCTGAACCGGAATCGGTAAAAAGAAAACAAAATGACTGGTGGGTGCTTCTGCCGACCCGCCCGCGGAATTGGTATAACTGCGCCAGCCCGAACCGTTCCGCTCCTTCTATCATTATGATGGCGGCATTCGGCACATCCACGCCGACTTCAATAACCGACGTGGCTACCAAAATATCAGTTTGGCCGCCTTGAAAATCGCGCATAATCTCATCTTTTTCTTTTCCGCTCATTTTTCCGTGAAGCATGGCGATTTTCAGTTCCGGAAAAATTTTGGAAGAAAGTTTTTTGTGTTCTTCTGTAACCGATTTCAGTTCTAGCGCCTTTTTTTTCGCTTCAGTCAGAATTTCATCTTTAGCCACCGTGCCCGGCTGGATTCTCGGGCAGATTACGAATATCTGCCGGCCTTTGGCTATTTGTTCGCGGATGAATTGATATGCTTTGAGGCGGTTTTCTGGCGCGACGATTTTAGTGATAATTTTTTTTCTTCCGGCCGGTAGTTCGGTAATGGTGGAAAGGTCCAGGTCGCCGAAGACGCTAAGGGCGATGGTTCTGGGTATGGGAGTCGCAGACATTGATAAAAAATGCGGCAGGGCCTGGCGGCGGTTTGGATCATTTTCCGCGCCAACAGGAGAAGCGAGCGTGGCTCGCTGGCGGACGCCGAAACGGTGCTGTTCGTCAACTATTGCTAGCGCCAGATTATGGAAAGCGATATTTTTTTGTATCAAAGCGTGGGTGCCGATGACAATTTTTACTCCGCCTTCGGAAATTATTTTTAAAAGTTTGGCCTTGGATATTATTTTAGGGAATTCTTGCCCATATATTTCATTTTTATTGGCGGTTAAAAGAGCGATTCCCTGGTTAAAATCCGGAAAGATTGAAGTAATGGTCCGGTAATGCTGGCCGGCCAATACTTCGGTCGGCGCCATAAAAGCGGTCTGAAAATTATTTTTGGACGCGACCATAGCCGCCAGGGCGGCGATTACCGTTTTTCCGGACCCGACATCGCCCTGCATCAGCCGGTTCATCGGATGGGATTTTTGAAGGTCTTCCAAAATTTCTTTTAAGGAGATTTTTTGCGATTCAGTAAGAATAAACGGAAGCCGGCTGGTTAAGGACTCCATTTCCGGCGCGGTTGTTTTTAGTGGCTCTGCTTGTTCTTGGGCAAGCCGGGATTTTAATCGGATATTATTCAATTGTAGAAGCAGTAAGTCCTCAAAAGCAAAACGGTTTTTGGCCGCTTCCGCGTCCGAAATTTTTAGAGGGAAGTGAATCCGCCTTAGAGCAAAGCGGAGCGCCGGCAATTGGTATTCTTTTAAAATTTCTTCCGGTAAAAAATCCTCCGGCGGTTCCAGTTCCTTAAGCGCATTTTTAATCAGGAACCTTAATCCTTTGGAAGTAAGGCCTTTGGTTTCGGGATAAATCGGTATTAGTCCGGCCGTGTGCCTGGTTTCTCCCCGGGCTGATTTTTCCATCGGTTCAAAAGACGGGCTGGCAAGATAAATCTCTCTTTTTGATTTGGTTACTTTGCCGGCAAAATTATAAAATTTGCCTTCTTTTAGAGAATGGATAATATAGGGCTGATTAAACCAAACCGCTTTAATTCCGCCGGTTTCGTCCACTATTATGGCCTCAATAACCAAAAAATTCTTTTTCCAGGTTCTTCTGATGTTCAGCTGGTGTATTTTACCCTGGACGGTGGCGGATTGGTCAAGAGAGAGTTCGCCGATAGGGACGATACTGGAATAATCTTCGTAGCGGAAAGGAAAATGCCAAAGCAAATTCCCGACGGTTTTAATATTTAATTTTTGCAAACGCGCGGTAAATTTGGAACCGAGACCCGGGATAGACGCCAGTTCGGTTGAAAGTAAAGTGCCAGCCATTGGAATGCTGATATTATACCAATTTTTTGAAAAGAGCAATAGGTTGAAACAAATCTAAAAAAAATGTAAAATGTAAAAATCAAATGCATCCCTAGCTCAACTGGTAGAGCAGATCCCTCTTAAGGATAAGGTTCTGGGTTCGAGACCCAGGGGATGCACTATGGGCGTTAATGAATCAGAACCGCTTTTGCGGGTTCAAAATTTAACCGTGAGTTTCGGCAATGAAAAGGTTATAGATGACCTTAATTTTAGCGTTAGCGAAGGAGATGTTTTGGCGGTAATTGGCCCGAACGGCGCCGGAAAAACCACCTTATTCAAGGCCCTATTGGGAATAATTCCGTATCAGGGAAGCATCGGGTGGCGGAAGGGAATTAAAATCGGCTATGTTCCGCAAAGAATGGAAATTGAAACCGATATTCCGTTAACTGTCCGCGAATTTTTACGCCTTAGAGGAACAGGCAATTTTTCTGAAGAAAAAGCTAAAGCCGCAGTCGGTTCAGTGCTTCTTCCGGAAAATATTTTAAATTCCGGATTGGGAGAAATTTCCGCCGGCCAGCGGCAAAGGGTTCTTATCGCTTGGGCGTTGTTAGGAAAGCCGGAGATTCTGCTTTTTGACGAACCGACCGCTTCTATTGATATCAGCGGACAGGAGTCAATTTATCAACTGCTCCACCATTTAGAGGATAAATATAATTTAACCATTATTCTTATTTCTCACGATTTAAATGTGGTCTACAAATATGCTGAAAAAGTTCTTTGTTTGAACAGAAGCAAAATTTGTTTTGGCCCGCCCCGGGAAGTTTTAGATTTGGAGCAAATGCAAAAACTTTATGGTGGCGACCACGCTTTTTATCATCATTTAGAAACACATGGACATTAATTTTTTACAGCAATTATCAGTAGGAATTTTTATTTCGGCCGCGGCCAGCTTGTTGGGGGTGTTCGCAATTTTAAAAAGAATGTCTTTAGTGGGAGACGCGCTTACTCACGTGGCGCTTCCCGGCATTGCGCTGGCGCTGTTTTTTAAAATTAATCCGTTTTTAGGCGCGCTGTCTTTTTTGCTGATTGCTACGATTGGTGTTTGGCTTTTGGAATATCAAAGCAATCTTTCGGTAGATACTTTGGTCGGGATATTTTTTACCGCATCGCTTGCCGTTGGGGCGCTTTTTATCCCCGAATTGGATATTTTGGAAGCCCTTTTCGGGGATATTTCTAAGATAACCCATACCGACTTTATAATATCTATTTTACTATCTTTAGTTCTTATTATTGTGCTTTTAGCAATCCATAAAAAATTAGCGCTTCATATGGTTTCTCAAGATATGGCGAGTTCAATCGGAATTAAATCCAAACAATTAGAATTGGTTTATTTATTGCTTTTCGCGCTGGGAGTGGCTTTGGGAATTAAATTTGCGGGAGCCCTGCTGATGGGCGCGCTGGTTATTATTCCGGCCGCCACCGCTAAAAACATTACCCGGAGTTTGCATGGTTTTATGCTTTTGAGCGTAATTTTTGGAATAAGTTCAGCTGTATCAGGAATCTACATTGATTCAATTTATAATTATCCGGCTGGTCCGCTTTTTATTTTGACAGGCACTTTAATTTTTATTGTTTCTTTAATTTGGCGGGCAGTTTTTAGAAAATAGAAAAGATTTAAAAATTTATATGTTACACTTATTTATATGTTACACTTAATTTATTATGGCAGAGGGCAGTAAAAAGTTTTTATTCACCGTGGCGGAAATAATTGCGGTTTTAGCTGTTATTGCCGGCGGTCTTTGGTATTGGTTTTTGGGGCGCCAACCCGCCAAAGAAAAACCCGCGCCAACTTATCTTTCCGAAGAAGCTACCCAAGCATTAGAAACGGCGCAAAATCCGGTTAAAAATGTGGCGGAAACCAATCCTTTTAAAAAAGAAGAAACCAACCCTTTATTAAATAAATACAAAAATCCTTTTGAATAGATGAAAAAAATATTTACAATAATAATCTTTTCTGGTTTGTTTCTGGGAATAGTGTCTTACGCGCAAACTGTGGCTGGTAATTCTTCGGTTTCGGCAAAAAAGCAAAGCAATGGATACTACACGATTACCATTAAAGATCCGCAGGGCCTTAAACATTTTGCCTTAAAATCTCCGGGTAATTTGCCCTACAGTGGCGATTTAGCAGAATGTCCAAGAGTTTTTGTGGTGGACAATGTCAGTCCGGCCGTAGTTAATGATTTTTCCGGGGAAGTAGACGCGGATATTACTGATTGCCAAAATAATGATGATGAATTGCAAATTCCGGAAATTGGCGATAAAAAATCAATAGTAGGCAAACATGAAGAGCCGCCCACACCGTCAGTTGCGCCCGCGTCAGCAACTTCCATTGTTCCTTCTGAAACTGCGCCAGCCGCGACTGAATTAACGGCCATTGGCGGACCAACAGAAATTACTTATCCAGTTAAGGAACTCGGCGGTTGCGCCGATAAAGACACTTGCAAAGTTTATTGCGAAGAGCCGGGAAATATGCAGAGCTGTGTTAATTTCGCGGAAAAACATAATTTGATCTCCGAAAAAGAAGCGGAAGATGGTCGGAAATTCAGCAGTATTGTGAACAGCCGCGGCGGAGGGCCGGGAGGGTGCAAAACCAGGGAATCCTGCGAGGCTTATTGTGAAAATACGGATAATATTGATGCTTGTTTGGCTTTTGCGGAAGACAGCGATTTAGTGCCAGCGAAAGATTTAGAAGATATGCGGAAAATTTCCAAACTTTTAAAAGAAGGGGAAAAATTTCCGGGCGGATGCAAGAGTAAATCGCAGTGCGAGGCTTATTGCGCCGAACCTGACAATATGGAGGCCTGTTTAACATTTGCGGAAAAAGCCGGATTTATTCCGCCGGAAGAACTGGCAATGGCAAAAAAGGTTGTGCCTTTAATGAAAGCCGGCAAAACGCCGGGCGGCTGTAAATCTAAAGAAGCCTGCGAAAGTTATTGTGGAAATCCGGATCATCTTGATGCCTGTATCGCGTTTGGCGAACAAACTGGAGCTATTAGTCCGGAAGAAGTAGCGATTATCAAAAAAACCGGCGGCAAAGGGCCAGGCGATTGCCGGGGTAGAAAGCAATGCGACGCATTTTGCCAAATTCCGGAAAATCAAGAAACCTGTTTTAATTTTGGCAAAGATAACGGATTAATTCCGCCGGAAGATCTCCAAAAAATGGAAGAGGGCATGAAATTTGTGCGTGAAGCTCTTAATGATGAATCGTCAGAACTGGGCCAATGTCTAAGTGCCGCTCTGGGTTCGGATAATGTAGCCAGAGCAAAAGCCAGCCAGCCAATTTTTGACCGCGGCTTGGAAAATAAGTTAAGAGGATGTTTTGAGCAGTTTCCTCCGCAGGGAATGAGTCCTGGTGGTGGACAAGGAGGTGGTTTTCCGGGCGGCGGATCAACTGGAGGACAATTTCCCGGTGGCGGAGCCACTGGCGGTAATTTTCCTGGCGGTCAAGGAGGGTTTAGCGGCGGCCCCGGCGGCTGTAAGAGTCCAGAAGAATGTCAATCTTATTGCCAAGAAAAAGAACATCAAGAGGAATGCCAGAAGTTTACTCCTCCTGGTGGTGGACAGGGTGGCGGTGGCGGCGGATTTCCAGGCGGTCCAGTTCGTTGTGGCACTGAAGAAAATCCTGAAGAGTGTCAACAAATTGAACCTCCTCATCGAGGTGGTAGTGGCGGACCAGGCGGCTGTACCAATCCAGAAGAATGCCAGGCTTATTGTCAGGAGCATTTTGAAGAATGTCAAGGTTTTGAGCCTCCGGGAGGCGGCGGATCAGGCGGCGGCGGTTCTAGCAGCAATTCAGGTGGCAGCAGCACTGGCGGTGATTCGCAAAGTTGCGTTCAACCTCCTTCTGGTTTAGTCAGTTGGTGGAGCGCGGATGTGGCGTCTGGAAATACGGCGCCGGACATAAATAACGGCAATAATAATGGGACTATTGTTGGCGGGGTAACTCTTACTCCTATGGAAGTCGGGAATGCGTTTCAGTTTGATGGCAGAAGCGGGTACATCAATATGGGCAATCCCGGGAGTTTGAATTTCGGAACCGGGCCGTTTTCTTTGGAGGCCTGGTTTAATTGGACTGGCGAAGGAGCGGGAAAAGTTGTAAATAATATTATTAGAAAATCAAATTATGGCTCTAGCGCCGGATCGGGATATTGGTTGAGAATAGGCGCAGAATTAGAGTTTTCTGTCGGAGCAACTAACGGACCAGATGGTCAAAGCATTATTATGGCGCCTATTAGCGCGGGAGAGTGGCATCATGCCGTGGCTACGAAAGACAGTTCTGGCAATATACAATTATATGTAGACGGCCAGCCACAAGGCAAAATTATCCGGCAAGCGGCGAGTTCCGAATCAACCAGCGGATCGTCTTTTACAATTGGATCATGGCATGACCAGCGTTCAGAATTTTTCCACGGTTCGATTGATGAAGTTGCAGTTTACAATAGAGCGTTAGGGGCATCAGAGGTTAAAACGCTTTTTGACTCGGGTAGCGTGGGCAAATGTTCTGCTGGTTATGGACGCACAAATCGGGACTTGCCGCAAGATTATCAACAACAATATCAAGAGCCGCCCCAACAAAGCCAACCGCCATCAGGAGGAAATTTTCGCGAGCCGGGCGGCTGTACTAATCCAGAAGAATGCCAGGCCTATTGCACTAAAAATTACATGACGGATCCGGCATGCCAGCAATCTGCGCCGCCTTCGCCAAGCGGATCTCTGCAAAAATCATCGCTATTAGCAAAAATTTTAAATTTATTTAAAAGATAAAAAATAATCCGCCAGTTAGCGGATTATTTTTTATTTTTGTGTCCTCGAGAGGAATCGAACCCCTATCACCTGGTTCGAAGCCAGGCATTCTATCCGTTGAACTACGAGGACATATTTTAAGCGTTGTTTATATTTTAATCCAATTTGCCTTAAAATTAAAGGATGATTGGTAGATTGGGACTTAAGCATTATATTTTTTTAATTATTGCGGCGGGGATTTTTTCCGCCGGTTTTCACGGCTTGGGATTGTTCAAGAGCGTCCCCTGGCATTTGGTTTACAGTGACACGCTGGGGTTTTTTGAAAAAGCCGCGGCGCCGGGATTTCCTTATTTGCAAAAACAAATTGAATATCCGGTTTTGACTGGCTGGTTTATTCATTGGATGGGCGCTTTGGGACAATCGCGCGCCGGCTATTATTTTTGGAGCGCGTTGTTTCTGATTATTTTCGCGGCTGTGGCCACCGGTTTTTTATACAGGATTGCTGAAGATAAAAGAAGGTTATTGGTTTATTGGATTTTCGCGCCGTCCATGCTGGTTTTTTCGGCATTTAATTGGGATATTTTAGCTTTGCTTTTTGTAATACTGGCTTTTTATTTTATGAGCCGTGACAAAGACGGTTACGCGGCTTTTTTCTTAGCGCTGGGATTTTCCAGCAAGTTATATCCGATTTTATATTTAATTCCGCTTTTGTTGAAGAAAAACAATGTTAGAGAATTGGCAAAATTGGCAGGCATATTTTTTATAACGGCTTTGGCGGTGAATGGAATTTTTATGCTGGCTAATTTTGACGGCTGGTCTTATTTTTATACCCTAAACAGCGCGCGCAATTCCAATCCGGATTCTATTTGGAGCGTTATCAGATTTCTTTTTGGCGACATTTCCATTCCGTCAATAAACGTAATTTCTTTTATTTTGTTTGGCGCGAGTTACGCGGCTTTTATGCGGAAATTCCGGAAAGTCGAGACATTGCAACTATGTTTCGGCGCCACCCTTATTTTTCTTTTATTCAATAAAGTATTTACGCCGCAGTATTTAATGTGGCTTCTGCCGTTTTGGGTTTTGTTGCCAGAATTAAAGTTTTCCTCAAAATTATTTTACGCGCTGGAATTTTCCAATCTCGGGGCGTTTTTCTCAATCTTGCCATGGTTTTTTCTCGGCCATAACATGTTTTATTTTTATCTTGCCAGCCCATTTGTGATTTTACGGCACTTTTTCTTGGCGGTTATTATTTATCAATTACTTAAGAAACGCGGCTGATTTTTTTCAGTAATTTTTCCCAAGCCGCTTCGGCAACATTTTGGTGGCCGCGGACAATCATCAAAGAAGTATTCAGGTGTTTGGAAAGAAGTTCCGGGATATTGCCAAAACGGATTTCGCCTAAGAATTTCGGCCGGGTGGCGCCAATAATAACTAGGCTAATTTCCTTAATTTTGGCTTCGTCAATAATGGCGGTAATGACGGATTTGGCTTTAAAAAACTCTATTTCTTCAAAGTCCTTTCTTTTTAACCCCAGCGGTTTTAAAAGAATTTGGGGGTCGGGCTTCAGATAAAACGGGGTATCGGCCGCTAAAATACTGGTCAGTTCAGTTTTGGCTTTATAGTAATTTTTTAGGGAAGAAAAAATTTCCCCCATTAGTTTTAAATAAGGGCTGTTGCCGGAAGGGTGGGCGGCCAATAAAAGCGAGGTAATCGGCTTTGGATTTTTAACCACCAGAAGGTCGCATTTGGATTCCCGCAAAATCCGGTCAATTTTACTGCCAAAAATTGTTCCTTTAGTTTCGGTATAACCTTCCCAGTTGAGCAAAAGAAGGTCGCATTCTTCTATTTTAATCACATCAAGAATTGTGTCCACAATATCCCGGCCGACCAGAAGAAAATTATGAAGATTAATATCTTTTTCCCGACCAGCCATTTTTTCGTTGAATTCGGCAGCCCATTCTTTTAAGTTTTGGAAAATTTGGCGATCGTGAATCATAGTGGCGCCATCCAGCAGAGTCAGCGGCTGGGGAACTTGGTGGATTTTAATCGCGATAATTTCTCCGTCCAGATTGCTGGCCAGCGCGAAGGCGATTTCGGACAAGTTTTTCAATTCTTCCAATGTTAATTCCGGCGCGATTGGCATTAAAATTCGGCGGCCGGTTTTTGGACCCACCCTAATGGATTCTTCGTAAACAATTTCTTTTTCAAAGTCCTCCCGGCTTTGGGCTTTCGCGTAGCTTAAATAGTTTATTAAGCCCAGCAAAGTCCAGATGACCGTTACGATCCAAGCATTAAGATTGACCTGAAACATAGTTATGGCTAAGGCGATGTAAAGTATGATTGCCAATATCGGAGTTAAGGGAAAAAGCGGGATTTTATAAAACCATTTAGTTTTTGGAAATTTGTAATAGATTTTAGTGCCGGCAATATTAAGTTGCAAGAAAAGCAAAACAAACAGTAAGCTGGCGGCGCTGGCAACATCAAAAAGCGGCAAGGCAATAACCATCGTGATGATTAAAGCAATCGAAAAAATAACGGCAATGTGGGGCGTTAAATTTCTGGCGTGGATTTGCGCCAAATGAGTCCAGATATTTTTATCGCGCGCCAAAGCAAAAGCCACGTGGCTGGAAGAATAAATTGTGGCATTGAGAGCGGCCAGGTTAGCCAGCAATCCGCCAACTATCATTAAAATGCCGCCAAGCGGGAGAAATGCGTGCGCGGACTTCACAATCGCGCCTTCGCCGAAATTAGCTAAAACCTCCCAAATCGGTTTTCCTTCAGATGGAGTGGCGCCAACAATTATTAAACTGATTAATATATAAATAATTGAGACAATCGCCCAAGAAGTCATAAGGCCGATTTTGAGGTCATGGCTCGGATTTTTTGTTTCTTCACCAGCTTGTACCTGAATTTCCGAGCCCTCAAAAGCTATATAAAAAAAGCTGGCAGCGGCTAAAATTCCCAAAAATCCGGAAGGGAGAAGTGGGGTAAAATTTTGAAAAGGATTAGGCAGAGTGGCGATTTTATATGAACCAAATAAGATAAATAATCCGAGAATTCCCAGCAAGCCGACGGTTATATAATTTCCGGCTTGGCCGGTGGTTTGCGTGCCACGCCAGTTAATATAACCAAAAATTAAAATTACCAGCACGGCAATCATTTTTTCATTGGATAACCATTCCGTATTTAGTTTTAAAGTAAAACCGATAATTTTTAGAAATTCATGGGCATAAAAACCGAAGCTTAGCGCGTAGACGCCGCAAGCGGCCGCATGAGCAAACCAGCTTAACCAGCCGGCTAAGAATCCTTGAAAATTACCAAGCCCTTTTTTGACCCAAAGATAACCGCCGCCGGCTTCCGGAAAAGTAGTGCCCAGCGCCAAATACATTTGAAGATTTAAAAAGGCGATTCCCGCTCCAAAAATCATTGCTAAAAAAAGTCCGGGACCGGCCAGCCCGGCGGCCGGACCGAGCAAAGTAAAAATACCTCCGCCAAGGAGAGAGCCGATGCCAAGCAATATAATAGAACCCGGACCAAGGGTGCGGGCTAAGGTAACTGGTTTATGGCCGATTTCTGTAATTTTTGCCATAGGATTATTATAGCGTAATTAAAGTTTGGTGTTTGCGGCGCAGGCGGAGCAAAATCGTAAAAATTTAAATAGAGGTTTATAATTAAGGCATGGCCCATAAAATTACCGCATTTATAATTGCCGAGGCGACAAGGGCAAAAAAGGGAAAAGAGGCGCCAGCGGCGCCGCCTACAAAAAGCGCCCCCCATTATTTTGAAAAATCCGTTCCCAGCCAGTTTATTATTGGAAGCGAAAAAATTGTTCTTGACGGAAAGAAAGTGGAGTTGACAGTAAAGTCATATCATCCTGACGCTATTTTGGTGGAAGGAAGTTTAGAGGTTGAAGATGTATTTGATAGCGGGATTTTAGAATTAAAAGACAAGCTTCATGATATTTGCTACGAATTTTCCAAGAAAAACGGCGCCAGAGAAGAACCAGCGGAAGAATATACGGTTTATCAGATTTCCGGATATAAAGGAGACCCGGAATTATTTTTGAAAAATTACGGTTCAAAAATGGCCGGACTTTTAAAATCGGAGAAATTGGAGTTGGACGAAAAAGAAGTGGAACATACTTTATCATATCAGATGAAGTACGCCCAAAATGATTTGGTGATTGTGGATTGGGACGGCGCTTTCGTTTTTGATACAGACGGTGAATACGGAGAAACTATTGAACTTTTGGAATTAGCGAATTATCAATTGCTGCGGTATCGGATTTTAGACGAAGACCTTGATGAGCGGCTTAAAAAATCCGAAAAATTAACTCAGGCAGAAACTGGAAGATGGTTCCGGACCAAAGAAGTAGCAACGGCTTTCAAAGAAATTATTAAAATCCGTTCTCAATCCATAGCGCAATTTGAGGCCCTGGATCGGGATATCAAATTAATCGGCGATTGGTATAGCGCTCGGCTTTACGACCTTCTTTCCAGAAAATTTCGCATTGATGACTGGCGAAAATCAATTCGGGATAAATTGGATTCATTGGAAGACGTGTATTCTATTGTTTCGGAAAATCTTGGAGTTTCCCGGATGCAGGTTTTGGAATTGATTCAAATCGGGGCGTTTTTTATCTTGCAAATCGGCTGGTTTGCGCTTATAATTTTAGAATTCTGGTATTTTACGAGATAAAAAATTTGGGCCTATGGTCTAGTGGTAGAACGCTACATTCGCATTGTAGAGGCGGCGGTTCGATTCCGCCTAGGTCCACATTTTAGAAAAAGTGCGAACCCACTACGAGCAGAACCCCGACGAAACCTAACCGCTCGAGCGGCGCGGAATTCCCCCCTTGAACCCCCCCCTTCCGCGCCGCCCTCGCGGAGTCCAAGCTTTTCGCCCGCGAAGCGGGCTAATAAAGTTGCCCTTGCCCCATCTTCCCAGTGCGTGAGCAACACAGTTTACTCCCTTTTAGTATAACAAATCATATTCTAACTTTGAATATTGTATTTTAGAATATAGCATAGTAATATATGGGTAAGTCGATACGAACAAAAGAATATCAAAATTTTGCTGAAAAGCTTAAAAAGACGAGGTTGGAAGCTGGTTTGACGCAGGTTCAAGTTTCTAAAAAACTAAAACGTCCACAATCTTATATTTCAAAAGCGGAAGCCGGAGAGCAGAGGCTGGATGTTGTTGAATTAAAAAAGTTTGCTATGCTTTATAAAAAAGATATTCACTATTTCATAAAATGAAAAATTTAAAAGGATTTATTCAAATACCATTTCTTATCGCAATAATTGCGGGCGTTTTAGTTTTGAGTGGAGGAGGATATTTGGGTTATTCAAAATTTAAAATATATAAATCTGAACAAATTAAAAAAGAACACCAATCTTCTGAATTACAAAAAGCGTTAGAGAAAACACAAAAAGAAATAGAAACTTTAAAAATTAAAGAATCAACAAGAACAAAAAGTGAATCTGTAAAAATAAAAAACATACCCGATATAATTAAAGAATGGCGGAAAAGAGTGGTTTTGATAGTTTGTGAAAAAATTCAAGGTGGTTCGGGAACATTAATGAAATTTTCTGATTCAGATGTCATTAATGTTATTACTAATAAGCACGTAATTAAGATTGATGATAGATTACCGAATTATTGTGAGGTTAGATTCCCTCTTGAAGAGATTGGAACTGGATATGTTCTTTCTGTTCAGGGTAGTAATATGACAATATCTGGAGCATATGATTTAGCCACTTTGCCATTTCAATATCCAAATGAATATACAAAAAAGACAACCCCAACGCAAGATTCTATTTGCAAAGAAAAACCGGCAATAGGAGATTCAATAGTAATATTGGGATATCCAGCGATTGGTTCATTTGAGGATATTACGGCTACAGAAGGAATTATCTCTGGTTACGACGATGAGTATTATGTTACTTCAGCTAAGGTGGAAAGTGGAAACTCTGGAGGAGCCGCGATTCTTGTGAAAAATAATTGTTATTTGGGCATCCCAACTCTTTCAATTAGGGGGAAATTAGAATCACTTGCGAGGATATTAGATGCCAGAGTGGCATTAGGTTTGATTACGAACATTCCTTTATCACGAAAAAGTGGAATTATTACCGTTTTTAATGATTCTGCTAATGATCAAAGCATAGTAACGTCAACACGTTTTATTGGACCAAATGATTTAATTTATAGAACTCAAAAGACCCTTATAATTCCTAGTTATGGGAGCAAAGAGGTAGAGATTTTGTCGGAAGATGCTGGCTATGAATATGAATTAAATTGCTCAATGGTTAAACCATGTATTTTTACAATTCCAGGGTTTAAAGGAACCTCAAAATATGACCAAATTTATGGTAAGGCATTTTCTCCGATAAAATAAGCATAAAGAATGAGCAGTTTTTATTAAAAAGTATCACATAATTTTATGAAATTATTAGATTCTGATCGTAAAAAAATAACTAATTTTATGGATTTGGTTGGACGTATCCGAGCGAGACCATTTATGGCCGAGTTTGAGAAAAATAATCTGTTTAATATCATCTACCCTCGGTCAAACGTTCAAAAACCGGACGAGGAATTACTTCGGTCGTTTATTCTCGATGTCAGAAAACTCTATATGGAAAGTGAGCCAACAAGTTTCAAAAAAATGTTTCCTGTCTTTATGCAATATGTTATGCCCGACGAAAAAATAGAGTTGCAAAAATGCCAAAACGATTACGAGGAAAATTTAACAATCAGCTTTCCTGCTGGTATTCCAGTAAAGGAAAGCAAGACGATTAAAAATATTCTTGATGATTGGTTTTACGGACACTATCTTCACGAAGACGAAAAGAAGAAAAATACTCTTTCTAATCTTGGCGGAGCCGAGGATTTCTATAAATGGATTTTTGTAGATAATTTGGGCGGATTTGTTTTTGAGTTTTCGTTTTCCTTAGAAAACCTTTCCAAAAAGTTATTATATAGAGATCAAAATCATAAGGAAGTAATCCCCACCGTTTTATAATATTTCATAAAAAC
>MHJG01000010.1 GCA_001818695.1 Candidatus Harrisonbacteria bacterium RIFCSPHIGHO2_02_FULL_42_16
TGGGAAGTACGGCCGCAAGGCTAAAACTCAAAGGAATAGACGGGGACTCGCACAAGCGGTGGAGCATGAGGTTCAATTCGACAGTAAACGAGGAACCTTACCAGGGCTTGAAATCCAGACGACGATTTGCCGAAAGGCGAATCTTTCTCTCAAGGAACGGCTGGACAGGTGCTGCATGGTTGTCGTCAGCTCGTGTTTTGAAATGTTTCCTTAAGTGGTGTAACGAGCGCAACCCTTACCTGATGTTATATGTGTCATCGGGAACTGCCCTCTTTTGGGGGAGGAAGGAGAGGATGACGTCAAATCCGCATGGCCCTCTGATGCCCTGGGCTACACTCGTGCTACAATGGCCATTACAATGGGTTGCCAAGCCGCAAGGCGGAGCTAATCCCATCAAAAATGGTCCCAGTTCGGATTGAGGGCTGAAACTCGCCCTCATGAAGTTGGAATCGCTAGTAATCGCGCATCAGCTATGGCGCGGTGAATACGTTCTCGAGTCTTGTACTCACCGCCCGTCACTTCAAGGAAGCCGGGAATACCTGAAAACTCAGCTTGCTGGGGTTAAGGTAAATTCGGTGACACGGAAGAAGTCGTAACAAGGCACGCGTAGCGGAAGCTGTGCGTGGATCAATTAAACAAAAAATCATTCGCCAAAGGCGAATGATGGAGAACGATAATATGCGAAAGCATATAAAAGGTTTTGATCGAGGAGCCTTAAGTCTCGATTTGCTTGTCCGATTAATTTCGGGCCGCATAAGGTTGGGATAACTAAAAAGTTTTCTTTATTAAAAACCGACTATATATTTCTGACGGCACCAGAGTTTATTCCGCCAGCGCGGAATGACTCTTACGTCTCGGCGCTAAAAGTCGCCATAGGCGACACCAAGCTTTTAGCGCCTCCGAAGTTGCCGCACGAAAAATATAACCGGTTTTTATTTGGTGAGTGGATTGAAGCTCCGTAGTTTCTCTACGAAGCATAGCAATCCGCTTTTATGATGCGTTAAAATAAACTCACTTTGTTATAAGGTTGGATTTTGAAATAAAAAAAGAAGCCTCCGGCGCAAAAATCGCGCCGGAGGCTCAAGAGTTCAAGAGAGACAAGCCCTCAAGAACTCAAACTTCAGGACTTCCGAGAGGCACCGGGGCCAACGTTGCCCAACCTGAAGTCGTCCCAGAAGCTGCCGATGTCTAGACCGAAGCTGCTGAAGCGGCCCACATGGACGCGGCGGCCGCTCGACGTGATGACATCCGTAGTTTGCGCGTACCAATTCGGGTTCAGATAGATGCCGTTTTTCCGGTAATAGAGGATGTCTTTCAGGACTTCCTCCACTGCGGTCGGCACCTCGTACCCTTGCGGCAGCATGGTCATTTGTTTCTGGTGGTAGGTCTTGAACTCGAAGTTCGGAACGATCTCCAAAAGCATGAGATACCACCGGAACTTCGCGGTCTTACTGGTCGCCCACGACTCCTTGGAATACCGGGAGTCGGGAGCGTAGCTTGCAAACTTCGGCTGGCCGTTCTGCGGATGCATCTCCTGCAGGTTCAAGATCGTTAGCGGTTTCCCGTTCACGTTCTTGAGCCCCAGAAACGCGAAGTGCGTTTCCTTGACTGTCTTGCCTTTGACGAACGGGCAAGGGGCGTTGAGAACATCCTCTCCCCGTGGGAACTCAGCCACTTCTCGGAGCTGCTTCTTTGTGAACTTCACGCCGTACAGCGCGGTCCACGCTTCCACTCCGAAGAAGTTCTTGCCTAGGATGGCGCGAGCCACCTGGTGATTCACCGAACCCGACGTTCTGCCGCTAAGCATGAACTCGGCTACGCGCTTCGCGTAATCCGGCTCAGCCCGCAAGCGAGCGAGGTGCTCGGTTGAGACGCCGTGATCCTGGAGCGCTTTGAGGGTCGCTCCCACTTCTCCGTAACTGGCTTTCCAGAGACCGCCTGGGTTTGTGCTCATGACACTTACCTCCTTTATTTTCCGTCTTTCTCTCTTTGTCTTTTGGAGACTTTAGAGAGTTTGCCCTGTCCGGGGCGCGGCCTCATCTCGGTTAATGAGACGGGTATTTGAAAAACTAAATAAATAGCTTGCCAAATACTCGCCTCATTGGAATTTTATGAATTTAAAAGAACATTCACATTATAGTAGTTTGTGGGGTAAAAGTCAAGTCAAAAAATTTGAGTAAATGCTTATTGAATTAGCAGCATACGAGTTTATTTTTTAGAATTTTTTTGAAATATAGAAGTAAATGATAGTGCTACGCCATAGCGTAGCACTTAGACATTTTTATTTTATATTGTTTTGCTTATCTCTGTTTTTTTACAATATAGATATATATTCGTATTTTGTATTTTGGTCTTTATTTTCGCGGCCTGAAAGGTTTATACCCTAATTGCCTCATCAGCTTCGGATGACGAATGGGCGGCATCGGGAGAGTAAAAAGTGAATCTACCCAGATAGTGAATAAAAGTTGTTCTAACTCTTTTTTAGTGAGTCGTTTTTGTTTCTTTTCCGGTTTTTTATTATGCATATAATCGCTTATATATCCCTTTTTTAGCCGCAGACTTTTTCTGATAGCGTTAATGGTAGTGGGGGAAAGCCAAAGTAATTCGCCAATTTGCCGATAGCTTTTGCCTTGCTTTAAAAGAGAAATTGCCGAGGCCCGTTTAATCATTTGGGTTTTCTCATGTGAGGTTAGCAGTAAATTAAGCGATTTTTCCATTTTTTGCGCAGAATTGATTTCCGTAAACCCTTCAATCAATTTTGACCAGACCTGCGTCTCCCATTCTTTCCGGGATTTAAAATTATTAACCGACGGAATTGTTTTCATATAATTAATTATATAACTATTGATTATATCATATTGCTACGCTATAGCGTAGCAATAATTAGTGGGGGGTCGGAAATAAAGAAGCGTGTAAAAAAGAAATAAAAATTATCGCAATAGTTATCCGTAAATTAACTTGTATATAAGAATGGTTGAAGATAAAAGAAGAGTTATCCCGTTGGCTATGGCTACTGGCCGGGATTTAATCAGTATTCCGTATGTTAGCCACCCCAGTACTCCTATATTGAAAAGCACATACGTTGGGAGGGAAATAGCCGTGGCCGGGGCGGGTTGCATTTTCCACAGAGAAATTACTTGCGGGAAAAAAGATATGGTCGTGAGCGTTCCGGATATCAAACCCAATGTTTCGGTAAACTTATTTTTCATAGATTTAATTATTATAAACCTATTTGCTTATTTGTAAAAAGATTATTTTTATATTATATTTATTTTATTAGCGTCATTTTGAATATGAAAAAAATCTTACTTATTGAAGACGACCCATTTTTGTCTTCGCTGTTGGGGAACCGCTTAAAAAAAGAAGGGTTTGATTTGACTTTGGTAAGAAACGGCAATGAGGCGATGAAGGCGCTTAAAACTCAAAAGCCGGATTTGGCGCTTTTGGATATTATTCTGCCGGGCAAATCCGGATTTGAAGTAATGGAAGAAATAAAACTTGACCCCCAAACAGCCAAAGTGCCGGTATTCATAATATCTAATTTGGGTCAGGATACCGATGTCCAGAGGGGCGAAGAATTAGGGGCGAAAGAATATATTGTTAAGGCCAGAATCTCTATAGACGAGATTGTGGAAAAAGTTAAAAATTTTCTTTCTAAAAATAA
The DNA here is from genome assembly GCA_001818695.1 of Candidatus Harrisonbacteria bacterium RIFCSPHIGHO2_02_FULL_42_16. Lineage (GTDB taxonomy): Bacteria > Patescibacteriota > Minisyncoccia > UBA6257 > 02-FULL-45-10c > 2-02-FULL-42-16. The sequence goes on from MHJG01000010.1 coordinate 3,665, forward strand.
AGCCAAATAGTGAACGAGTTTTATTTATTTCTCGTGCGGCTACCTTACAGGAGATTTTCCGCGAGGAGACAACTTTGCTCATTCAGAAATAGCGAACTATAACTATTTGTTGTATGGCAATTTCGGAGGTATCGCCAGCTTGGTGTCCCGCAGAGCGGGACCGGAGATGCTGAGACATAGGAGCCGTCCCGCGCTGGACGGGACGGACTCCGGTGCCAGTAAACAAAAAGTTATAGTGAGCGGAAAAGTTATCCACAGCCCCATTTTCTTAAATAATTGCGATTTGCTATATTTAACTGATAGATTAAAATTTTATTACGGTCGATGATATTTAAATAAATATATTTATATGAGCACTACAAAAAAAGGTTTTACGTTATTAGAATTGGTAATCGTAATCGGCATTTTGGCCATATTGGCCGCGGTTTCGGTTTTAGTATTGAATCCGGCCCAAATTTTGGCTCGGTCAAGAGATACGACCAGGAGTACTGATTTAGTCGCGATTAAGGACTCTTTGAATTTATATGTAACTGACGTGTCTAGTCCGGATATGGATGGCGGCACAAATAGCTGTTCCACGCTTTGTTACACTGCGGCCACCGGCGTAGCTGTCAATTGCGGAAGTCGGCACGGAACTAAAACTACAACCGAAGACGCCACCAGAGAAGTTGATAGTAATGGATGGGTGCCGGTTAATTTAACCGCTGTTTCTACGGGCGCGCCACTCGCTGTTTTGCCGGTTGACCCGACTAATAACACCACTTATTTCTATTCTTACGCTTGCGATAATACTGCTAAAACATTTGAATTAAATGCCAATATGGAAAGTACCACCTATGCCAATGGCGGAACAGACGATAAAGAAAGCAAGGATGGCGGCAATAATGCGGATATTCTGGAAGTGGGGACTGATTCCGGACTGGATTTATAAAACACCGTGAATGTTATCGCGCTTGCAATTTTAGTCACAATTTTTCTGATTCAAGTTAGCGCCATAAAAACCCGAGCTTCTTATTTTTTGAAGAGCGGGTTTTTTGGTTCTTTAATTTTTATGGCGGCTATTTTTTTAATATTCGGTTTTGCCGCGCACCAATCCTGGCAGACCTATATTTTATGGGAAAAGAGCGAAGTGGCTAAAATGTTACTGCCTCCTTATAAAAATTTGGATTATTTTATATTTTACAGCCGCAACCGATTCTTTGTCCCATATTTTTTATCGCTATCGGTAGGGTTATTATTTTTAATCGGCGCCCAGCTAATTAATAAGAAATATCAGGAGCGGTTTTTTGAGCGAATAGAGCCATATCTTTTAGCAACGGTGTTATTTGTTGTTGGCCATCCGTTATGGCTATTTTATTTAGTAATTCTTTTGGCGGCTAATTTTCTATTTTCTATTTTCTATTTTCTATTTTCTAAAAAGAAAGATTACCGCCTTTCTTTTTATTACTTTTGGCTATCGGCGGGGATATTTACTATACTTATAAGTAAGTGGTTAAGCGCGTTGCCGTGGTGGACTTTATTAAAATTATAATAATCACCGAATAACTAATCAGTGCGGATTGTATATCCGTAAAAGATTCGTAATTCGTTGATAGAGCGAAGCGATGCAGATTCCAAATGAAAATTTAAAAGAATTACTGGTAAAAGAAGGCCTGATTAAGGCCGATGATTTTGACCAGATAGTGGCGGAATCAAAACGGATGGGACATAATATCGCCGACGTTATGATTTCCCGGGGAGTTATTACCAAGGATTATTTTAATGAATTGCTGGCAAACTATTTCGGCGCCGCTCGGGCAAATTTATCATCGCAAAAAATTGACGATAAAATCCTTAATCTTTTGCCGGAAGAAATTTCCAGAGAAAAACAGGCGGTTGCTTTTAAAATTGAACCGGACAGTTCGGTTGGCATTGCTATGTCCGACCCAGGCAATTTAGAGACAATTGAATTTCTTAAAGTGTATTTAAGAAAAGAAATTAGGCCATACTTGGCTTCTGACGAAGATTTGAATATCGGCTTGTCTTTTTATACCAGAAAAGGAACCGAAGATTACCGTCGCATCATAGAAGAAAATGTGGCCGAGTCGTTGCGCTCCAAGGTTGCCGGCGAAGAAGCGGCCGCCAAAGATTTGCCTATCGTAGCGATAGTTGATAATTTGGTAAACTACGCGTTTTCTTCCCGCGCTTCCGACATTCATTTGGAAATTTTGGAAGATAATTTGCTAGTTCGCTATCGGATTGACGGCGTATTGCGGGAAATTATGAAATTGCCCAAAGACGTCCATCCATCCCTGACGGCGCGCATTAAATTATTGGCTGGTTTAAAATTAGACGAGCATAACCGCCCGCAAGACGGGCGGTTCCGCCAGAATATCGGCAAGGACTTCATTGATATCCGGGTATCCATAATTCCCACCTTTTATGGAGAAAAATCGGAAATGCGGCTGTTGGCGGCAACGCAAAGACCGCTTTCTTTTGAAGAGTTGGGGATATTGGAGGATACGGCAAAAGTTTTAAATGAAAATATCCATAAAACATTCGGGATGGTTTTAGTATGCGGACCGACCGGCTCCGGAAAATCCACCACCCTTTATTCGGTTTTAAATGTTTTGAACAAGACGGGAGTTAATATAGTTACCGTGGAAGATCCGGTAGAATATAATATTAAATATGTGAATCAAGTTCAGATAAATCCGGCCGCCGGCATAACTTTTGCGAGCGGATTGCGTTCTATTTTGCGGCAGGACCCGAATATTATTTTGGTGGGCGAGGTCAGGGACGGCGAGACCGCCGATATAGCGGTTAATGCCGCTTTGACCGGGCATTTGATGTTAACTACGGTTCACACTAATGACGCGCCAACTGCTGTTCCGCGGCTGATTGATATGGGCATCCCGCCATTTTTGGTGTCGGCCGTATTGAATTTGATATTGGCTCAGCGCTTGGTGGGAAAAATTTGCTTGAATTGCATCGGGTCTTATAAACCCGATAAAGTAACGTTGGAATTGATTAAAAGGCAGTTTGAAGATATGAAACTGGAAGTTGAATATAAGCCGCCCAAGATTTTATATAAAGGAAAGGGTTGTCCGCAATGCGGCAATATAGGCCTGAAGGGCAGGATAGGAATTTATGAGGCGATGAGCGTAGATGACGAAATTCGCAAATATATCGCTGGTCCGAATTTTTCTTTGGATGAACTTAGGAAATTAGCGAGAAAGAAAGGCATGATTAGCATGTTTGAGGATGGGTTGCGCAAAGCCGAGCTCGGAATGACCACTATTGATGAGGTATTGAGGGTTATTAGGGAATAATCCCTCACCCTTAAAGCACCGCAACAGCTAATCAATTTTTTCTAAAATAATTGGTTAGGATGCAAATTAAGAAATTGAAGTTTTATAATGCCTTAATGATAACGTCGTAAAAATTGGAGTG
>MHJG01000011.1 GCA_001818695.1 Candidatus Harrisonbacteria bacterium RIFCSPHIGHO2_02_FULL_42_16
ACTGTTACTATCCCTAAAAAATTAGCAGAAAAAGACGATTTAGTAGTTCTTCCTCGCCGAGAATATGAGGCATTGTTGCAGTTAAATAAATTTAAAGAATTCAGCCCAACTACTTCCCAAAAAAGAGCGCTTCAACAAGCCGAAAAAAATCTTCATAAGGGAAAAACCCTTTCTTATCATGAACTCGCCCAAAAGCTGGGGTTTACAAATTGATCCCGGCGTTCTTAAAACTTTGAAGAAAATACCTCGGCAGAACGCCGAAGTTATTCTTAATGTGATTCGGCTTCTGCCGTTAAATCCATATTTTGGAGATATCCAAAATATGAAAAATGAAAGGAGGCGGAGATGAAAAAAATTGAGCTGTTGAAAAATTTTATCGCGGAATCGGATTTGATTGAGGGCATAGAAGACGATCCGGATTTTGTCCGGAAAGAATTAAGAAACGGAAAAATTGACGGTCATGTCGGAGCTGTTCTTTATTTGGAAAAATTGGCGAAAAGTAAAAACCATTTATTAAGCGAAGAAGACATTAAAAAAGTTCAGGGAATGATTACGGCGGAGCAAGGCATAAACGGCCAGACCTTAAATTAAGGCCGGAATGGATTGGCAATTACCGCAATGTTGAAGTAACGGTTGGCGGACGGCTTTGCCCGTTTCCGGATAGGGCGCTAACGTTTATGAACCGGCTGATTTTAAATATTCAGAATTGGCAAAAATGCTGGCAGGAATTTAATTTAATTCAAAATTTGGCGATGCTGGCTGATTATCACTATGATTTTGAAATGATTCATCCGTTCGCGGACGGCAACGGCCGAACCGGCCGGGCAATAGTCTTCTGTATCTTCTGTTTTATATGAAAAAGAAGCCGTTTGTTTTTACCAATTACGACAAACACGATTATTACTGGCCGCTTCAATCACAAGATAAAGATTCAATGCGGCGATACTTCTTTATGAAATCCGGAAATTTGCCGTAAAACGGAAATTTGAATTATGATGAAATAAATGTTCAGAATTCCCGAATCCGAATTAAAATTCACTTTCAGCCGCAGTTCCGGCGCCGGCGGCCAGAATGTCAATAAAGTGGAAAGCAAAGCGACTATCCGCTGGGATTTTCGCCAGTCGCTGGTTTTAAGCGAAGAACAAAAACAGCGGCTGGAAGAAAAATTAGAAAATCGCCTCAATGCTTTATGTGAATTGCAAATTTCCTCGCAGAAAAACCGTTTTCAAAGCCGGAATCGAATTGCCGCGGTTGGGATTATGAATCAATTGGTTAACGCGGCTTTAAAAACAGAGCCAAAAAGAAAACCAACCAAGACCCCCCGTAGAATAAAAGAAAAACGGCTAAAAGAAAAACAGCATCAATCAAAAAAGAAAGAATCCCGTCGCGTAAAAGATTATTGATAAATACCCTCGCAGAGCGAGGGTATTTTTATACGCCGAAATACCTTACTACAATCATAAACTTTAAGCTATGAATAGTGGGCATGTCCACCACTATGCCATAGCATAGTGGTGGACAAACGAAGCCAAGTCCGACTTGGCGAAGCTTGAAATATAAATCCCCCACATAAATTTATGTTGGAGATAAAGAAACTAGGGGTGTTTGTAGTGAACTTGCCGAACTATTAGTCCGCAGAGTTTTATTTAAAAAAAATTTATTCAGATAAAGTGTTAAAATAACAAGATGAGAATCCGAGCGGCAATTTTAATGGGCGGCCATTCTTCGGAACATGAAATTTCCCTGAAAACCGGCGGGATGGTTTTAAAAAATCTGGATAGGAGAAAATTTGACGCTCTGCCGGTAAAAATAGGAAAAGACGGCAGTTGGCCGATAACTCTGGAAGAATTAAAAGAAAAATGCGATGTCGCTTTTATCGCTATGCACGGCGAGTACGGCGAAGACGGGCAAATCCAAAGCTTGCTGGAGACCTTCGGTATTCCTTACACCGGCTCCGGGCCAATCGCAAGCGCTTTGGCGATGGATAAGCAAAAAACTGCGGTTTTGCTGGCGAATAATGGCTTGTTGGTGCCGGAGTCATTAACTGCTATTCCGAACGACATTCATCTTGAATTTGCCGTCGCGGAAAATTTTAAGAATTTTCCGATAGTGATTAAGCCGGCCAATCTTGGTTCCAGCGTCGGCATAAGCATTGTTAAAGAAAAAGCTCGTTTTCAGCCCGCCCTCCAAAAAGCGTTTCAGTATTCGGAATCGGTATTGATTCAGCGGTATATAAAAGGAAGGGAAATTACTTGCGGAACGCTGGAAATCAACGGCGCGTCAATACCCTTAATGCCGACGGAAATTATTCCCAGAACAAGCGATTTTTTTGATTATTACGCAAAATATAACGCTAACGGTTCGGCCGAAATTACGCCGCCAAATTTGCCGGAGGAAATTATTAAAAATATCCGGTTTACGGCGCTGAAAGCGCATAAAATTCTCGGTTGTTCCGGAATGTCCAGAACTGATATGATAATGTCAAAGAACGGCAAACTGCATATTTTGGAGCTGAATACCATTCCGGGGATGACCGAGACCAGCTTATTGCCGCAACAGGCGAAAAAAATGGGAATTGAATTCCCGCAATTATTGGAAATTATCATTCAATCGGCTTTTATAAAAAATAAAACATGAAAGAAGCAGAATCAACGGAAATTATTTGGGAAGCGCCGGAGTTTGAATATCGCCATAAAAGCGTTGATTGGTATTGGGCAAGCATTATTGCCGCCGCCCTGATTTTTCTCCTGGCGATTTTTATGGGAAATATCCTTTTTGCGATATTTGTAGTTATGGCCGAGACAATGCTAATATTCTGGGCTAAGCAGTATCCCGAAAACATAAGGTTTAAACTGGATAGAAAGGGATTGCATTTGGGGACGATGAAATTTTATGAATATGAGGATTTTGAGGGTTTTCACATAATAGAGAGAGCCGGAGAGGATGGTGATGCCGGCAAATTAATTTTTAAGACCAAATCCAAACTGCACCCTTATATTAAAATTTTATTCGCGGGCGAGAACGCTTCCAAAATCAAAAATTTTTTAAAACAATATCTCGGAGAAGTGGAATACGAAGAGTCCTTAACCGACGGCATATCAAAAATGATAGGATTTTAAAAATAATTTTTCGTATAATTTGCGCTCGTCGTTCAACGGATAGGACGCAAGATTGCGGATCTTGCGATAGAGGTTCGACTCCTCTCGAGCGCACCAAAACAAAAAGCCCGGATTAGTTAAACCAATCCGGGCTTCGGAGGTGGCGGCAAAATCTATCGGTTGTTGAGCATCTCTTTCAACTCCGCCGGAGTGAATATCGAGCCGTTTGGACTTAGCGCGTAAATGTAACTGGGATTTCCTCCGTACTTATTACGGTTGAAGACCAAAACCCTCGACGCCCCCGACGATTCACCCTCCTGATTGTCCTGATTCTCTCCCTTGATTTCCTTCTCGCTTTCCTTCGGACTTTCCATAATTCGCCTCCAAAGAACTAATTATCAAGCTAACTTGATTCGCCTGATTATTTACATTATACCATACCATATAAATTTGTCAAGTATTTCTGGGGGCCTGCCCTGAGCGCCGCCGAAGGGCGTGAAAAGCTCTATGCACATTGCGCAATTCTTTATTGGTCACATGGGTATAAATCTGGGTGGTGGAAATACTGCTGTGCCCAAGCATTTCCTGCACCGAACGCAAATCCGCGCCGTTGATTAACAAATCAGTGGCAAACTGATGCCGGATTTGATGCGGAGTCAGCCGTTTGGCAATTCCGGCCTTGCGCCGGTAATAATCCACCAATCGCTGAATCGCGCGAGGCGTAATTTTTCCAATTACTCGCGGCTCCTTAAGCGGATTTGTCTGGCGCGCCAAACTCACAAAAAGATATTCCAAGGCGTCGGTCCTCTTTTCCAGATAATTTTTAACCGCGGCTTTGGCGCGAGCCGACAAAAACACCACCCGCAATTTCTCGCCCTTGCCCCGCACCGTAATCTCATCCCGCTTCATATTTATATAACGGTCCAGATTGCAAAGCTCGGAAATCCGCAGGCCGGTGGAAAAAAACATTTCCAGAATCGCCCGGTCCCGCAGACCCCGCAAAGTATTTTGCGGCGGAGCGCTTAAAAACCGCTCCAAATCGCCGTATTCCACAATCTCAATCTGCCGCCGCGCGATTTTCGGCAATTCAATTTTGTCCGGAGACAAAGCATCATAATCATTTTTAATCAGATATTTCAAAAAATTCCGGATAGCGATTACATAATAGGTCTGGGTAATTTTTTTCATCCCGCCGTCCCTCGCCAACGCGACGCGGAATTTTTTTATGGAATCCGCGGAAATATCTTCCGGTTCTTTTACGCCGGAAAACGCGATAAATTTTTTCAAATACCGCCCGTAATTTTCCCGCGTCTTCGGCGAACGGTTTTTTTCTATTTCCAGATAATCCAAATATTCTTTTATCAGTTTTTTAATAATCATATTGCATCTTTAATTATACTTTATAAAATTATTTTGCGACAGATGAACCGGTGCAAAAACTTGACAAAACATTACGGTATGCTATAATATAATTTAGCTGGGCTGGTTTATTCCGGCATCCAGCGATACCGCCCAACTCGCCGAGCGCCGCCCGGGCAAGGAGCCGTCATGACATGGCCCTAGTTGACAGAATAAGGATGTAGAAAATCCCCGCCCGAACACAAAAGCGTTTATAACGCTCTGCCGAGCGAACTAAACATTGCTTAGCTATGGGCGCCCAGAACGCCCGCAAAAAGTAATAATATTAGTTCCGCTAACGGCACAAATCGTCGCGGAAGCGACAAACAGCCCCCACTCAGTATCCCGGTTTAACCGGTAAATCTGATGGGGGCTTGCTTTTTTCCGAAACTTAATATATAATATAGAATAATGCTGACAACCAGAAAAAAACAAAATATAATCAAAGAATTCAAAGTCAACGAAAAAGACACGGGTTCTTCGGAGGTTCAGGTGGCTATTTTAACCAGACAAATCAGCGACCTGACCGAACACTTGAAAAAACACCGTAAAGACAACCATTCCCGGCGGGGTTTGTTGAAAATGGTCGGCAAAAGGCGTTCATTATTAAGCTATCTGCAGAAAAATAACGAAAAAAGCTATAAAGGCGTCATTAAAAAACTGGAATTAAAAAAATAATAATAAAGGCGGCACAAAAAACACGAATGCACACGAATGACTCGAATATCTAATTTAGAAAATATTCGTATCATTCGCATGTATTCGTAGATTAGTGTCGCTAAAGCAAATGCGAAGAAAAGATCAAAGAGTAGGAATTTTTGTTGATATCCAAAATCTTTACCACTCTTCTAAAAATTTATACAAGGCGCGGGTTAATTACAAAGAATTGATGAAAGAATTGATTGCCGGACGGCAATTGATAACCGCCATTGCCTATGTGGTCAAGTCCGAAGGCATAGTGGAGGAAACGCCCCGCCCCCGCTCATACCAAAATAATGAAAAAAGTTCTTCTCCGGAAGCGTCGTTTTTTGACGCTTTAATAAAAAATGGTTTGGAATTAAGGAGTAAAGACCTGCAAGTTTATCCGGGAGGAATGAAAAAAGCCGACTGGGATGTGGGAATGGCAGTGGACGCTATCAGAATGTCCGACCTTTTGGATGTGATAATTTTGGTTACCGGCGACGGCGACTTTGTCCCACTGGTGGAATATCTGAAATGGGGGCGGGGACGGACTGTGGAGGTGGCCGCTTTCGGGCGAAGTGCTTCCGGAAAAATTCGGGAAGCGGCGGACGAATTTATTGATTTAGAAAAACTGCCGAAAACATTATTAAAAAAATAAGCAAAAATATGGATTTAGAGCGTAAACAATACAAAACAGAGTTCGCCGGCCAAGAGCTAATTTTAGAAATATCCCGGATTGCCGAACAGGCAAACGCGGCAGTAATTGGAAAATACGGCGATACCGCAGTGCTGGCTACCGCCGTAATGAGTGAAAAGGACAAGGCCGGAGATTATTTTCCCTTAATGGTTAATTATGAAGAAAAATTCTATGCCGCCGGAAAAATTTTGGGCAGCCGATTTATGCGGCGCGAAGGCCGTTCTTCGGATGAAGCAATTCTAAGCGGCCGAATTATTGATAGGACCATCCGGCCATTATTCAACCAATCAACGCGCCGGGAAGTGCAGGTAGTGGTTACTACGCTTTCTTATGACGGAGAAAATGACCCTGATTTTATCAGTTTAATTGCGGCTTCAACCGCTCTGGGAATATCCAATATCCCCTGGAACGGACCGGTGGCCGGCGTAACCGTAGCCAAAATAAAAAGCGAAGAAGAATTTTTAATCAATCCCAAAATAAGCGAATTAAAAGAAAAACCCGTTGAATTTAAGGCCTTTACTGCCGGAACCAAAGATCGGATTAATATGGTTGAGTTGGAAGGCGACGAAGCCGACGAATCATCTCTCTTAAAAGGATTTGAACAAGCGCAGAAGGATATTTCCGACTTAGTTGATTTTCAGGAAAAAATAATTAAAGAGCTTGGAAAGAAAAAAGAAAAAGTGGCCGTAGCGGAACCGGATAAAAAAGTGGAGAAAGAAGTGAGTTCCTTCCTTAAAAATAAATTGGAAGCGGCCGTATTCCATCCGAATAAAATAGAAATGAAACATAAAATCGGCGAACTTAAAAATTCCCTGAAAGAAATGCTGGCAGATAAGAAATTTTCCGAATCGGAAATCGCCGGCGCTGACACTCTTTTTGAAGAAGAAATAAATCAATTAGTCCACAAAAAGGCATTAAAAGAAGAAAAACGACCGGATGGCCGAAAACTGGATGAGGTTCGGGAACTTTATGCCGAAACCGGACTTTTCAAACGGCTCCACGGCTCGGCGCTTTTTGTCCGCGGCAACACCCAATCATTGGCGCTAACTACTCTCGGAGGCCCCGGCGACCAGCAATTAATGGAGACCATAGAATTTTCCGGCAAGCGCCGGTTTATGCTGCATTATAATTTTCCGCCTTATTCTGTCGGTGAAATCAGGCCGTTCCGCGGACCCGGACGCCGGGACATCGGCCACGGTGCCTTAGCGGAAAAAGCCCTGCGCCAGCTTCTGCCTCCCAAAGAACAATTTCCTTACACCATAAGATTGGTCTCGGAGATCCTTTCTTCTAACGGCTCGTCCTCGATGGCAACCGTCTGCGCCGGCAGTTTATCGCTAATGGATGCTGGCGTGCCGATTCGGAGGCCGGCGGCCGGAATCGCCATGGGACTGATGATGGATGAAAACGGGAAAGAATATAAAGTTCTGACCGATATTCAGGGGCCGGAGGACCATCATGGCGATATGGATTTCAAAATCGCCGGCACCGAACAAGGAGTAACCGCCATGCAATTGGACGTAAAAATCCAAGGCCTGACTTCGGAAATCATCGCTAAGACAATGGAACAAGCGAAAAAGGCGCGCCTTCATATTTTAAAAACTATAAATCAAACCCTATCTCAACCAAGAGAAAAATTGTCGCCTTTCGCGCCAGCTATTCTGTCGCTTCATATTGACCCGGAAAGAATAGGGGAGTTAATAGGCCCGGGAGGAAAAGTAATCAACGGTATTATTGAAAAAACCGGCGCCACTGACATTGATATAGAAGAAGACGGAACAGTATTTATCACGGCGAGCAATCAGGAAATCGGCCAGAAGGCCTACGACGAAGTATCGGCCATAATGAAAGAATACGCGATTGGCGATATCGTGGAAGGAACTGTAGTTAAAATTCTTGACTTCGGCGCCATTTTGGAATTCGGCCCGGGAAAAGACGGGATGATTCATGTGTCCGAGCTTAAAGAAGGATTTGTAAAAAAAGTGGAAGATGTCGTCAAAGTAGGCGATATCGTTCGGGCAAAAATCGTAAAAAAAGAAAACGGCAAAATCGGACTTTCTATAAAACAGTTAAACAGATAATTTTGTCTGCTGGCAAAATCAAAAAACTCCTTTCGGGAGTTTTTTGATAATTCAATATGTTATAATAAATTTATGGATGACCCTAATAAAAAATGGCAGCCGCCGGAACCGCCGGCAAATTTGCCGATGGAATCTTCTCCGCCATTTCCTCCACCGCCTCCGGAAATAACCGTCCGAACAATGAAATCCGATATGGACGCCCTAAAACAAACCGGCGGCGCTAACCCGTCGCCAAAACCGTTCGCGCTTCCGGAATTAACCGAAAAAATTCCTTCTCCAAAACCATACAGTCCGCTCCCGCCGCCACCATTGCCCTCCGTAGCAACTCCTAAAATGATGCCAACGGAAACAGAAAAAACGGAAAAATTTGAACAAGAAAAACCGACCGTAACCATTGCCGAAGAAGGAGGCGGCTGGATTAAAAAAATCGCGGTTTGGTCTGGCATTTTATTAGTGGCCGCCGGAATAGGATTTTTCGGCTATTTTGTGCTCTTCCCTAAATTATTTCCAACGCAATCTCCTCCACCGCCAATTGTAACCCTTCCCGAAACAACAGAAACCTCGATAGCAACGGCTCCGGAGACGATGCCGGAAGAAACTTTGCCAGCAGTTAATCCGCACCAATCGTTTTTATTCGCTTCTGACACGATTGCGCAAAAAGACCTGATTAAAGTTGATTTGCTTTCGCTTGTTGGCGCTTTTAAGGAGGAAGCCGAAAAGAATCTGCCGAACGGCTCGCTGTCTGAAATTATTTTTAATAATTCTAACGGGCAAATCCCGTCGTCAGCCGTTTTATCGTCTTTATTGCCGGAATTTTCCGCGGAAAAAATCAAAGATATCTTTGAAGACGATTTTACGGCGGCGCTTTACTATGACGAAAACGGCGCTTGGCCGTTATACATTTTCAAAATCAACTTTAATTCCAGCATCGTGGAAGCGCAAAATGAAATACGCGCTTTGGAAACATCTAAAAACTTATCCAATCTTTTTGTTGAATCGCCTGGCGCCGCCACTTCCGATTTCAAAAATGGCCAAGCCAACGGAACGGCAACCCGTTATAAGACCTTTTCCCAAAAAAGCGCCGCTCTCAATTATTCCTGGCTGGACGACAAACTGATTATCAGCGCTTCTTACGACGGAATAAAAAAAGTGCTCCCTTAATTACCGCACAGAAGATATTCCGGTGGTTTAAAAAATAAATAAAAAAGTCCCGAAGGTCGGGACTATTCTTTTTTAACGGTGATTTGTAATTCCTGATTATCGCGCAGGACCGCAAGAGTAACAGAATCATTATCTTGCCACCAATTATCAAATAAAAAGGTGTTTTCCAGCTCATCTCCGTTTACTCTTACCACCACATCGCCCATTCTTAAACCCCACTTATACAAAACCGAGTCCTCCGACAACTCGTCAATTACCGCTTTTAAACTATACACCGGCAAGGAATATTTTCTTTTCAGCGCATTTTCTACAATAAATTTTTCCAACGTTACTGATAGCACCAAAAGTCCTACTAGGCCCCAAAAAAATGCCGATGCAAGGAATTCCATCTTTAAAAAAGAGGAAATAACAAATCCTACCAAGCTTGCTAAAATTAAAATAAATTCTAATTTAGACCAAATTTTATAAACTCGTTCCATTTTATCCTCCCGTAGATTTTCAAAGTATCAGAAAAATTGTAATCTAATGCTAAAAATAAGTCAATACCAACCCAAACAAACTGCCTATCTGCTGTATGACAGATAAGTAACGAGTGATTAGTTATTCTCGCGAAGCCGATACTGGAACGCTTCGGCTAAATGACCCATAGCCACATTTTCAGATTCTTCCAAATCGGCAATGGTGCGGGCGGTTTTTAAAATTCGGTAGTAGCCGCGAGCGGATATCAGCGATTTTTCTAAAATATCTTTCAAAAACTGGTTGGCCTCTTTATCCAATTGAATCAAATCATCGCACAGCTTGGAACTCATTTCCGAATTTATCAGAATATCCTCGCCCAACTCGGCAAATCGTTTTTTCTGAATATCTCTGGCTTGCTTAACCTTTTTCCTCATCGCCTCCGCCGATTCCAAATTCCTTTCTTTATTCTGCAATTCCTCCGCTTTTACTCTGGGAACATTAATCTGTAAATCAATCCGGTCCAAAAGCGGCCCAGAAACCTTTTTCTGGTAACGAAACACTTCGTAAGCGGAACATCGGCATTCTTTTCCTTGTCCTAAGCCAGCCGAAACATCTTCGTCTCCATAAAAACCACAAGGGCAGGGATTCATCGCCGAAACCAAAATAAATTTAGCCGGAAACACGGCTGTGTCTTTTGCTCGGGACACGGTAATCTGGCCGCTTTCCAACGGCTGGCGAAGCGCCTCCAAAACATCCCGCCGAAATTCCGGCAATTCATCCAGAAACAGCACGCCACGGTGAGCCAAGCTGATTTCGCCCGGTTTAGGATTAGAACCGCCGCCGACAACGGCTACCGGAGATGCTCCGTGATGCGGCGAACGGAACGGCCGCCAGTTAATAAACGATTGGCCGTTAAGCTGGCCGGCGGCGCTGTAAAGCTGGGTAATCTCAATAATTTCCCGCAAGTCCGGGGGCGGCAAAATGGAAACCAGCGCCTGCGCCAGCATGGTCTTGCCAGCGCCGGGACTGCCCTGCATAAACAAATTATGCCCGCCGGCGGCCGCTATCATCAGCGCGCGCTTGGCGTTTTCCTGTCCCTTAATATCCGCTATGTCCACCAAATGATGGGCAGAAGACCAAGACGGCTGGATTTCAGTTTTTGGCTGTTCGTTAATTAAAGAACGGCTTTCCAAATGATTTATTAATTCCAACAAACTACCGACTGGTATGACTTTAACGCCGTCCACAATAGCCGCTTCTGCCGCATTTTCTTTTGGCACAAAAATACTGCCGAACTTCCCGGCTCCGGCTAATTTGGCAAAATTCAAAATTCCGCTCACGCTCCGCAAAGTCCCGTTCAACGCCAGCTCTCCGACGAAAATTTTATCGCTGGCATCAAATTCTTTTATCTGCTTGGTTGCCAGCAAATAACCGACGGCAATCGCCAAATCATAATGCGAACCGGTTTTTTTTAAATCCGCCGGCGCAAGATTGGTAACGATTTTCCGGTTCTCTTTATTGGGTGGCTTCACGCCGCTGTTTTTTAACGCCGAATTAACTCTTTCTTTCGCTTCCGAAAGCGACTTATCCGCCAAACCGACAATCGTAAAACTGTGAAGACCGACATTTAAGTCGGTCTCTACTTCAATTAATTTCGCTTCTATGCCGTCCAAGGCGGCAGAAAATACTTTGGATAAATTGCTCATAAATTTGCAGATTCCTATTATACGGCCTTACAGGCCTTGCACAGCCGGGACTCCGGATTGATTTGTAAAACTTCTATCTCTATATCCATTCCGCATTTCTCGCATTTACCGTATTCGCCGCGGGTCATTTTATCCAGCGCCAATTCAATATCCGCCAGCCGCTCTTTCAGCGCCTGCTGAACGCCAAGCTGGTTGCTTTGTTCTTCGGCCTCATCCGCTTCTTCGGAAAAATCGGTTTCTGTATCGCTTCCGAATTCCGGCGACCGCTTATTGACCTCCGCCCGGGACTCAATTTCTCCGGCTTCTTTTTCTAATTGCTCTTTTAAATTTTGTAATTCCTTTTCCGATAAATGCGACATATTAAAAATAGCTTACCAAAAACCACCTCCAACAGTCAACTACTCAACTAAAAAACGATCGTAAATTAGTTGACTATAACCCTATATAAAAACCGGCGCCTAAAAACCCAAAAAGTATCGTGAATTATTTTTAACTATTAAAAATTAATAATAGAACCGGTTTTATAGACCTTTAAAATATGGGTGTACGGCAGTAATCCTAATTCTCGTAAATCGTGAATAAAATCTTCTGGAAGCCGGAAGTCGCCTATCCAAACACTTTTTTGTAAAAGCCGAAACCCCAAAGTTCTTAATTGTCCACGAAGCCAAATTCTTTTATATTTAAATTTTTCAGGCACATCAAATACCACCACCATTAGATCCTTACTTTTTTCTTTTTTGTATTCTTTAATTGGCAAAGAGTTTAATTTTTTTTCTTTTAAAATAACCAGTTTTTTAATGCCGCCAAAAGTTAAATTCCACAATTCCGAACCGATCTTTCTTTTTTTAATTAAGCCGTCTTTGCGTAGTTTTGAAATTAAAGAATAAAATCTTTTTTGTTCTTGCCGTTTCCATTTTTGATAATCAAATCTAGGCTCATCCATATATCCCAAAAGGTTTTTTGTCACTTTATAACTGCCGCTTGATACCGGCAACATTAATTCTAAAATCTCTGCAGTAGTAAGCGCTTTATGCTCAAGAGATTCTAAAATCCTCTTTATTTTATTCCTTGGGCTATTATACATAGGACTATTATATAATTCTTACTCTACTCAACTAAAAAACGATCGTCAAGTAGTTGATGTGTTGACAGAAAAAAATTCTTAGTATATAATACTCACAGAATACGGGGAGTTGAAAATTTCATATAAGGAGGACAACGCAATGCCCGAACAAGCCGCAGTCAAAAAAACTCCACAATGGTTCCAATCCATTATTGCCAAAACTCTTAAAGTTGGGTTAAAAACAAAGGTTTTAACGGAAAATTTATCCGGAATATCGCTTGACCCGAAATTCGGAATTAAAGAAGAAGAAAAAATTGATTCCCTGACTAAGAATTGGGAGAAAACCGGCTATGCTTTCGTGCGACATCCGGCAACCACCAATGACGTTAATCTTTTTGAAAATCTTCTGTTAAATCCCGATGCCGCGCAACCACTAACTATTACCTTCGGGACATTGCCGACAGAATTAAAAATTAATCAGCAATTGAATTTCCGGCAATCTCCCGGTCCGGAAGCGCCGGGACTGGCATTCGGAAGATTCACGATGTTTGAATCCCGTCCGGAAAAACCAGAACCATTTTATATCAGGAAAGATCCGAGCGAGGGAGAAAAATATCTTAATCTTGATTGTTTTTCCAAATCTCCGGCTTGGAATCCGCTCTTCGTGAAATATCATTTGTCCGTAGTGCCGTCCTTGCAAAAAAATGAGTACGGCTACCTCCGAATTGACGTCGCAAAAAACGAAAACCAGGAAATCGTAGTCACCACTTCTCACGCCAACGAATTAGACATTCCGGAATTCCTAAAAACTGCCAAAACTTTTCCGTATTGACAGTACCAGACCCTTGCCATAGCCGCCGTCGCGGCTTATTGACAAGGGTCTTTTTTTATGCTATCTTTACAACAGTACCAATTACATCAAAAAAGATGAAGGTAGCAACGACAAGGTACGACGGACTGCCCAATGGGCAAGGAGGAAGTAATTATGTCGTGGTTAATGAAAGCAGAAGAGAAAAACAGGATTCTGGATCTCGCGATCCGGCAATCCGAAGCGTACGTAACGCTGGTGACGTCAGAGAAAAGAGTATCTCCCGAAGAGCTTACGAAGCTCAAGGCCGCCGAGAGCGAGGCGCTGAAAAACCTCCGCAAGGAAACGATACCGCTACTCACGAGCGTGGACCACATAAAAGAGTTCGCGCTCCATGTTCGGCAGGAAATCATCCGTCGCCCCGTGGTCAAGGGAACGCCCGTCAAGAAAAACGGGGAGTGGGTGGAGGCGCATGATTGTTGGAACAAGCAAGTCGCCAGTGGACTGAAGAACGCGCTTCAAAGCCTACAGGCGGCGTTCGTGGCAGAGTTCGGGAGCGAGAAGGCACGGGAAGATTCCCGCGTCAAAGTGCTCATGCCCCGCGCTTACACCGCATCTCTGTTCGTACAACTCTTCAATGCGTTGGACGGCGAAACGCCCAACTCAAAAGATGAGTACGGAGAGATGATACGGTTCGGACTGGCACGACTTGACTTGAAAATCGGCGCTCTCGTCAATGCGAAAAAGAATGACGAGGCCAACCGACTGATTCACCTTTACAAAAAGGTGAAAGGGGGATTTTCCGAACTCCTCAAGCCGAAAAGCGAAAAGCTCCCCCCAACCGCGCCGCCGCTCAATATGGAGCAGGCGTTGCCCGAAGGGACTCGCCAAGCCCTGAACATCGTGGTGACTCCTGCTCCGACCGAACCCCAGAAACCCGAAGTGATTCCGGCGCCCAAAGCCGAGAACCCCAAACCGGCGAACGGAGGCAGCAAAAAGCCCGAAGCGAAAGCGACGAACCAGATGGGCGAAAAGCTTAAGAAGGGGTTGGGACGGCCAGTCACTTTGTCCAAAGGAGGAAAGGGCAAATAAGCTCTAAGACCAAAGCCCAGTACCCGGTTTCAGTTCGCAAGAACTGGAACCGGGCTGGGCTCAAATTTTATGTAAGAGAATTTATCCGAGCGCGCTAAAAACGCATTCAGATAAGTTCTTTGCAAACCGCATACGGAAAATACGGAGGAAAAGAAATGTATACCCAGTTAGGGGAGCAAAAACGCAGTCCGGGCGCAACAGGCCACTTGGTCAACAATAACACTATCGTTGATTCCGGAATGGGACTGGTAAATAATAAAAAGGATGAAAATTATTTTCCGGTTGCTCCGCAAAAACCGGTTGATTTAATTATTGTCACTCACAGCCATTTGGACCATTGCGGCAACTTACCGACTATTGCCAAAAATAATCCTAACGCGGTGATTTTAATGACCCAACCAGGCGTGGCCGGCACATATATAATTCTTAATGACGCTCTTAAAATAAACATTCAGGACCAAAAGAACGCCGAAAAAGAAGGTGGGGGGGCCAAACCGCTTCCTTATAACAGAAAAGACATTTATGAAGTTTTTCGCCGCATTCATCCGATACCAAAGCCCGGCTGGTGTTCGGTGGGCTCAAACAGAATTGGTTTTTATTCATCCGGACATATGCGCGGCGCGGCTATGATTTTTCTTATTCCAAAAAAAGGGCCGGCCTACTTTTTTACCGGCGATATCAGCTCACACGACCAACCGCTGGTAAAAGGAGTAATGCTGCCGCCAAAAGAATTCTTTGGCGACGAACTCAAAGAAAAATCCATCGTAATGGTTACGGAAACCACTTATGGAAATAGGGCTCTGCCTAAGCCAATGCCCGAACTCCAAAAGGACTTTCAGGCCCTTATGAAACAAACCGCGCAAAAAAGAATCCAATCCTTTTTGCCGTCTTTCGCCACCAAGGGGCCGGATGTTATTCAACTACTGATTGACGCCGGAATTATTCCTCACGTTGATGGACTGATTCAAGATTTCTGCCAAATGTACGCCAAAAACACCTGGTGCGAACAAGATATTGCCTTTAAACTGAAAGAGTTTGTCGCGAAAAAACTGGTAATCCTTTATAAAAAACTAGATGGAAGTTCACCTCAAGAAGAACATGAAAACGAAGAACGGCACCGCATAGAAACCGCGCTTGGTAATTGTTGCGGCCTTTCTTATCCTTCTCCGATTGTCAGTTCTTCGGCAATGCTGGATAAAGGACGCAGTGTCCAACACGCGGAAAGAATCCTCCCCAATCGCAAGGCAACCGTTGTCTTTACCGGACATATGTTTCCGGGAAGCGTCGGCGAGGAAGTTTTACGGATAGAAAAAGGAAGAACCGTAAAGCTGAATACTTGGGACTCAAATCTTAGAAAAAATATTGAGAAACAGGTGCCGGTAAGCTGTGAGGTGGAACACTTCGGGCTTTCCGGACATGACGAAGGCCCAAAATTACTGGAACGGGTGGCTCGTTTTCAAGAACTTTGCCCGAAACTTGGGGCTGAACTTTTGGCGGTAATCGGCCATCACGGCGATGACGAAAACTACGCCGGTTTTGAGCGGGGAGTAAACGCTCTCGGGCTCGGAATTCCAGTATTTCACGGCGAACATCTGAAAGAAATTCGATTGTAATCAAAACGCCCCCGACAGACGATTGTCGGGGGTTTTTATTTTATAAAATTCAGCCGCGCTATTTTGCGAAAGGATTCCTCGCCCCGATAACTTCAAAATGCAAATGGCAGCCGGTTGGACCGTGAGTGTTGCCGGTATTGCCGATATAGCCGATTAAATCGCCCTTAACCACATAGTCGCCAACCAAAACCTCATTTTTGCCGGTGTGAGAATATTTAGTTTTAACGCCGTTCGGATGCTCAATCAAAATATATTTTCCGTAACCCTGATTCCAGCCATAAGATGATTCTTCAACCACCAATCCTTCCGCCGAAGCATAAGTCGGGGTTCCGCAAGCATTCGCAATGTCCACCGCGTTATTATAATGAAGCTGTCCCCAATTCCAGCCGGTAGTCGGAATGGCAAAATAACCGGGGAAATTCGGCAAATTAGCCGCCGAAACCAAACTGCTTCTGCTGGCCGGTTTAGAATTGGGAATAATAATCGTTGAGCCGGCGGAAAATTTAACCGGATTAAAATTAGGGTTGGCGCTTAAAATTTTGTCAACGGCGATATTGTAATTAACGGCTATGGATTCCAATGTTTCTCCATCCCGAACCTGATGCAAAATTCCGGTTACCGGCAAAATAAGAATTTCCTGTCCCGGCTGGAGCAGGGTCGGCTTTAAATTTTCGTTGGCCCAAAAAATCGTGTTTAAAGAAATTCCGAAATTAGCCGCAATGCGGGAAAGATTATCTCCTTTTTGAACCTTATAAATAATCAGCCCTTCCCGCGTCGGCAAGGCATTGCTTAACGGGTTGTTGGCATTCAAAATGGAAGCGCTGTCAACAATTATAAATTTTGTTTCTTGGCCATCTCCTCTTAATTCGCTATCTATGGGATTTCCTCCCTCAACGGCGGCCGCTCCAAAATAAGCCGAATTTTCCGCCAAAAAATTTTTATCGGCATTTTTCTGAGGCGCTAAATAATCGACAAGTAATAAATTAAGGACCGACATCGCGATAATGAAAACAACCGTCATTGCGGTTGTCCAATCTTTCAAAAAATCAAACAGGGTCCTTGTTTTATTAAATTGTTGGCGTAAAATGTCAATAATACATCCAATATAACAAATCAAAGTTCAAAAATCAAAATTACAATGAACGGACATTTTACCAATCTTAATGGCATCCAGCGCGAAGCGGCAGAACACGCCGGTGGCCCGCTTTTAATCACCGCCGGCGCCGGTTCGGGGAAAACCCGCACCCTTACCAGCCGGCTTTTATATCTCTTAAATTCCGGAATAAAACCGGAACAGATTATTGCCATTACCTTTACCAATAAAGCGGCTAAAGAAATGCGGATTAGAATAACTAATAACAAAAAAGTTGCGGGTTATCAATTATTGGTTAATAGTTTATTCATCGGCACTTTCCATTCTTTGGGCGCAAAAATTTTAAAAAAAGAAGCGGGTTGCTTCAATAGAACTTCCGCTTTCACTATTTTTGACGAAAACGATTCTCTGGAAATGATAAAAAATATCTTGAAAGAAGCCAATCTTCCGAAAGCTCGGTTCAACCCTCTGGCGGTTATGGCAAAAATTTCCCAAATTAAAAACGAATTATTGGAAGCCGGCGAAACAACAACAAATAATAATTACGAAAAAATTATTAATTTCACGTTTAAAAAATATGAGGAGGCGCTGGAAAAAAGCAATGCCTTTGATTTTGACGATTTAATTGAAAAACCGGTAAAAATTTTTCAAACCGCTCCAGGGATATTGGAAAAATACCGGAATCAGTGGCGGCACATTTTAGTTGATGAATTTCAGGATGTAAACACCAGCCAATACGTTTTTGTAAAAATGCTCGCGCAGAAACATAGGAATCTTTTTGCCATTGGCGACGACGCGCAAAGCATTTATTCTTTCCGAGGTTCGGATTTCCGTAATTTTTTAAATTTTGAACGGGATTGGCCGGAAACAAAAATTATAAAACTGGAAGAAAATTACCGCTCCACTAAAAATATCATCCGCGCCGCTTCGGAACTGATTAAAAATAACAAGCTTCAAAATCCGAAAAATCTCTGGACTAATAATTCCGAAGGGGATTTAATAAAAATTTCCGCTTTCCAAAACAGCGACGAAGAGGCCTGGGGAATTGCCGAAAAAATTCTGGAAACCGTCCGCCGGGGCGAACCGCTAAACGGAATAGCGATTCTTTACCGAACAAACGCCCAGTCCCGGGCGATTGAACAAACGCTAATCCACAGCCAGATATCTTACGAAATTTTCGGCGGGCTGAAATTTTACGCCCGAAAAGAAATTAAAGATATCATCGCCGGACTCCGATATGCTTTTAATCCCAAAGATTCTTTAAGCGCGGAACGGCTAGTCAAAACATTTTCTAAACCCAAAACCGCTATTCTGCTTGAAAAATTGCCCCAGCTTGCCGGCGAACTTTCGCTCGTGGAACTTATAAATTTCTTCTTAGAAAACACAAATTACCTGGAATATCTTGAAAAGAAATTTAAAAATCCCGAAGACCGGCGGGAAAACATTAAAGAATTAATTAATTTTGCTTCCACTTTTACCGATGCCCAAGAATTTTTAGAACGGGTTTCGCTGATGTCCAGCTTGGATGGCCCGCCAAAATCAGGCGAGGCAAACAATCCGAAATTACGGCAAAACGGGGTAAAGCTTATGACCATCCATCTTGCCAAGGGCCTGGAATTCAATCAGATATTTATTATTGGAGCGAACGAAGGGCTTCTGCCGCACGAGCGCTCCATTGCCAAGGGCGACGAACTGGAAGAAGAACGGCGATTAATGTATGTGGCGATGACTCGCGCTAAACAAAATTTGCATATCAGTTTTTATGATTTACCGTCGCGCTTTTTGGGAGAACTGCCGCCGGAATTGATAGAATTCGCAAAAATAACCGGCTGGGGCAAAGAACAAAAAGACTGGGACGACGAAACCATTTATCTGGAATAATCTATTGACTCCCATATTCAATAAATTGTTAATTATATGAAACAACGGTTAGGGCAACATTTTTTAATAAATAAATCCGCCATTAAAAAAATAGTGTCGGCTTTGGATTTGCAAAACAACGATACGGTTATTGAAATCGGGCCCGGAAAAGGCGCGCTTACAGAACCGCTGATTACAAAATTGCAAAATTGCAAGATTGCAAAACTAATTTTAATTGAAAAAGACCCCGCATTAGTTTATAAATTAAAAAGTTTAAAAAATAAAATATTTCCGAATTTAGAAATCGTTGGTGGGGATGCTTTAAAAATAATTCCGGAATTAATCAGCAATCAGCAATCAGCAATCAGCAATTATAAGATTGTCGGCAACATTCCTTACTACATTACCGGTAAACTGCTGCGTATTTTGGGCGATTTAATTACCCAATTGCCCGATTGTCCAATTACCAATATCGTTTTAATGCTCCAAAAAGAAGTGGCGGAAAGAATTTGCGCTGAACCGCCGCGAATGAACTTGCTGGCGGCCGCCGTCCAATTTTGGGCAGAACCGAAAATTCTTTTTTCGCTTAAATCGGGCGATTTTCAGCCGCCGCCAAAAGTGCAATCCGCTGTTATAAAACTAACTCCTAAACCCTATACCCTAAACCCTGAAAATTACTACAAACTAATCAAAATTCTCTTTAAACAGCCGCGCAAAACCCTGCTTAATAATCTCCAAAACGGATTAAAAATACCGAAAGAAAAGATAAGAAATGAGCTCAAAAAACAAGAAATCAACCCGGAAATCAGGCCACAAAACCTCAGGATTAAACAGATAGAATCATTAACCAACTTATTCACCTCTTTTAGTTGGTTATAAACTGTTAATAATTGTATAATTTTAATAGGAGTTTTCCGCCTAAAAACTCCGATTTTGGATAATTAGAATAAATTTAAATAAAATGGCCTTAATAAAAACTACCATAGCAACCGCGATTATTTCGCTTGGAATTGCCGGGGGGTTTTATATTTTAAAAAATTATAATGCCGACTTACCGACGCCGCTTCAAAATCAAACCACGGCAATTAACAAAAATAGCAGTGACGTTTTAAACAATCCGATTGCCGGCCAAACCTCTCTGCCGACCGCCAATGCTCCAATTCAATCTGCCGGACTTTCCGAAAATCTCACTGATTTATTGCTGGAAGAATTAGGCAAAACGATTGTTCAAAAAAACCCGGGCGGCCCGGAAACCGTTGGCGGCCTAAAACAAATCACCGCTCCAAACCCGGAAACAATAACGCAAGAATTATTGGCGCAAGCGGCGCAAAAATTCAATCCCGAATCCTTAAAACCGACGATTAAAGACAGCGATTTAAAAATCATAAAAAATAACAGTGAGGAAAACATAACTAATTATTTGTTGTCTTTAAAAAAGATACTCTCGGACTCCGCGCGGGATCTTCCTAAAAATTTATATAACAACTCCGATGAATTATCTTTACTAACTATCCAACAACTCCGAAATACATACGGTGGCGCAATTCTGAAAATTTATAATATATCCGTTCCGGAAAAAGCTTTAGATATCCACAAAGAGGAAATAGCGCTTTTAAGTACGAAAAAAAATATTTTTGAAAAAATTCTTGCTTATGAAACCGACCCGCTAACGGCAATAATAGCGGTTAATGAATTAAAAAATACTGATGCGGAGTTTCAAAAATTAAGCAACCGCGTCGCAAAATTCATAAAAAATTATAATTTAAGCATTTAGCATGATAAGGGCTATTTTAAAAAAACTATTTTTGGCAATGGCATTAACCGGCTTACTAAACGGGACGCTATATTTTTCTTCCTGGCAAAAAACTGCTTATGCCATAGCCGGGTCAACTGATGAGGCGTCTCTGGCAACACTGTTAGATATAGCCGGCAATACCGGCGCCGGAGCTGCGGCTGGCGCAACCGGCGCTGGAGCGGAAACCAGCCAATTAACCAAAACAATAACACAACTGGCCTGGGAGGCAGCGGGTCAAATTCTTAAAAAACAAATTCTTGACCGCTTGGTGGATAAAACCGTTGAATGGATTAATAAGACCCCCGATGGCAAGGGGCCGATTATAGAGGACTGGGGAGAATTTTTTGAAGAAGCAAAACAAGGGGCAATAGGAGATGTGGCTAAACAACTGGGATTGGGATTTTTGTGCGCTCCGTTTAATCTGCAAGTCCAATTATCGGTGCTGGCGCCGCGGAAATTCTCCCAAGAAGCGGAATGTACCCTTGACAAAATCACCGGCAATATTGAAAATTTTATGGATGATTTCAAAAACGGCGGTTGGATTGCTTACAACGAACTTTGGAATCCGCAAAATAATTATTATGGGGCTTCGCTTTTGGCGGCTAATGAAGTAACCCGGGCGCAAAATGACGCGGTGTCAGCGGCCAGAGACGAGGCCATTGCCGGTGAAGGATTTCTATCAAGAAAAATTTGCGACGACAACGAAGAAAATTGCCGCACCGTAACGCCGGGAAGTTTTGTCGCCCAAGCCGCGAAAACCGCCTATATTACCTATCCGTTTGACGCCATTATCGGCGCTGATGATGTCGCCGCTTACATTACTGCGATTGCGGACGCCGCTATCAAGAGATTAATAAAAGAAGGTATTGCCGGATTTAAAAGTTCCGGAGGAAAATCATCCGAGTACACCGACGGAACTCCCATTACTCCCTGTTCCGGATTAACCGGCAACGATTATGCCGCTTGCGCCGCGTCCCAATCCATATCCAAGAGTTCCTTTGAAAATGACCGGTTTATCGCAATCGCCCAAATTGAAGACACTTTAAATCCTCGCCTGACCGCGGACTTAATTCTTAGCCGGATTATAAATAATCAGGCCTCATTGACAAGCGCGCTAAAAGACCTTTCGGCCTGCCAGCCGTCCGATAACGATATTCCGGCGGAATTATCGTTGGAAACCGGAGTATTGAATAATTTAAAAATCAAACAAAATAATAATCTTTCTTTCATAGAACCGCTTAAAAACGCGTCCGATAAACTTAATTCGCTTGATAACGGGGACTATGCCGGATTGGCGCTTAATTTAAACAGCGTCCAGCGGATTTTGAATCCGGTTGACGCCGATACTTTCCTCACCTCCGTTAAAAACGATGAAACCAATATCAATCTTAATGTAGACACCAAACTGCCGTCGATTCAGGACGAATTAAGAGACAATAATTGCCTAATAACTCTATGAAACGGCTGACTAAAATAATATTTTTAACAAGTGTAATTCTTTCGCTATCAGGAACGGCTATTATTTCCCGCGCCGCGGAAACCGCCACTCCGATGGATACTTCGTCCATAAATACATCAAGCGGAATGTACTTGTTAGCCTACGCCGCAAGCAAGGGCGTATATCTGGCCGGTCAAATGGTAACCTGGACGCTTAATCTTAACAGCCGGATTCTCGTTGACAATCCAATAGTCGCCGCCGGCTGGACCATAACCCGGGATTTGGCTAATCTCGGATTTGTCTTGGCGATAATCTTAATCGCTTTTACCACCATCTTGAGAATACCGCGATACCAGATGAAAGAAATGCTTTGGAAATTAATTGTCGCGGCTCTCCTGATAAATTTCAGCTTGGTAATAACCGGAGTGGTCTTGGATTTTACCGGCGTTTTAACCAATTTTTTCATCAGTCATTCCATTGCCAACGAAAGCCAAATCAGCCAGGCGCTCGCCAACACCCTGACTCTGCAAACCCTTCTTTCGCCGCCGGCGCAATCCGGCGACTCCCTTTTCCTTCTTAGGTGGGGAACCGGCATATTGGAATTCACTTCCCGATTGCTGTTTATTTTAATTTTCACAATAATGGGCGGGCTTACCTTATTTAGCGTTGCGGCAATGCTTTTTATCCGATACATCGCTATCAGCATGCTTCTTATTATGATGCCCCTTGCCTGGCTGATGTGGATTTGGCCCGACCTGGAAGGCCATTGGAAAGAGTGGTGGAGTAACTTTTTCCGCTGGGCTTTTTACGCTCCGACAGTTACTTTTTTCATTTACCTGGCAATTTTAGCCGCGCAAAAAGCAAAATACGCGGGTTTAGATACATCAGCCATCGGCGTCGCTTCTTCGGATCTCCTTAGTAATAAGTCAACCTCAATCGGCCAAATGATTATGATAATGGGTATTTTAATCAGCGGACTGGCTATTTCCGATAAAGTGGTCAAGACGGGAACAAGCGCCGCCGGAGATGTTTGGAAAGCGACTAAGGGCTTTGCGCTGGGAACAGTAAAATATACCGGAGCCGGCCTTGGTGCCAGAGCCATTGGAGAACGGCTAAGAACAGCAGGATATCAAGAGCCGGATAAAGAGGGTCTGGGCGGAGGCGGAACTCTGGAAAGATTCGCGGCAAAATATGCCGGCAACAGGTTTTTAGGCGGCATCGCCAGAACCGGAAGCCAATGGCTAAGCGCCGGAAAACAAGAACAAGTAAGCAAATACGAAAAAGAATTCGGGACGCTGGCAATGAACAAAGACGCTTTTCTTAATACTTTCATAAGCCCGGGGTTTACTTCAGACCTGCTCCGCAACGACGTCCGGGCCGCGGCCTATATTAACGTCGCCGCCGAAAAAAATATGCTTAATGACCTAAAAAAGAAAAATCCGGATTTGTTTGAAAAAATGGTAAAGACCTCCCAAAAATTGGGCACGGCAAATAAAATTTACGAAGCCGATCCGTTTCTTGCCGGCCTGAAAGTGCCCGGCGCCTCTCTTAAAGACGAAAAGGCCTATTATGGTAATAAAGACGTAATGAGTGAAATTACCAAAGTGTTTAAAAAATCCAAGCCGGAAGCCGTTGATAATATGACAATTGATTTTTTAAAGGAATACCCCGTATTTGTTACCGAGCTCAAACCGCCCCATCTTTCCAGATTTGCCGAAAAAGGCTTTGATGCCCAAAAAGGGCTTGCGGATATACTAAGAGGACTTATTCGGGCGCTTGAAAATAAAGAAAGGGGTTCTTGGGACGATACCGATAAAAAAATCTTTGCTCAAGCTACGTTTATCAATAAAAGCTTTGGTTGGGCGGAAAAAATATCATCGCCGCTATTAGTAAAAAAATCTAAAAAGAAAGGCGATAATAAAGAAACCGAGGCCAAAGATTATACTCACGAAGTACGTTTATGACCCCTTTATCAAATCCAAAATCAACAATCGCCGCTTTTCTTGCCCTGCCCCAGCCGGCAAAAGATTGGCTTTCTTCGGAAAGCAGTGTTTATGCTTTGGGCGAAATAGCCAATCGGCTTGATTTGGACAACGAAGAAACTGCCGCCGTTTCCTTGTTAACGCTCCGCTTGGTGACCAAGGACTTAAATCCGCAGGACTTCATAAACGGATTAAGCCAAGAACTAAATGTTAATTTTGAAACCGCTAAAACTATTACTCAAGACATAGAGGAAAAAATCTTGATGCCTATTGAATCAGAACTTAGAAAAATCGGGGTTAATCTAAATTTGCTTTATTCTTCGCAAAAAGATTCCGGGCAAATGGCGGTTCCGCCCATTCCTCAAACAAAAAGAGTTTCTCCGGAAACTGCTCCTCCCTCAACCGGTTCAGAACAAATTCCTTTTATGCTTCACTCCACAGACGAAACAAATCTTCCGACGCCTCAATTACCGCCTCGCAGTGAGCCCGCCGAACCAACGCAAGAACAACCATCCGCGCCATTTGGAAAAATTAAACCGGCGCCGAATTTAAAAATCAAAAATTATGAACAATCCCCAGCCAAACCAAAAAAAGAACCGGGCGTGCCCGTAAGATTAGAAACTCCGCCGCGCCCCTACGAAACAAAAATTCCAAAAAATGAAACGAGGGTTGTCCACTATGGCGGATTAAGAACTCCGCTTACTCCTCTCGGCTATCCAAAACAGGAAAAAGACGCGGAACACACGGTTGATTTAAGAAAATTAAAAAAACCCGACAACGAAAATACGGTAGATTTAAGAAATAAAAAATAACGCTAATCTACAAATGCAATTTCAAGTTCCACAATTTATTGAAACTGAGGATAGAATCATAGGTCCCCTAACCTTAAAACAATTTTTATATATTGCCGCGGGCGGCGGCCTGTCTTTTGCGCTATTTTTCACCCTGCAAACTTTTCTTTGGCTCTTGGTTACGGTTATTATTTTTACCGTTTCCTTATCTTTCGCCTTTATTAAAATAAACGGCCAGTCATTTTTTACCGTTGCTGTCGCGGCCTTTAATTTTTACTGGCATCCCCGCTTTTACCTTTGGCAGAGAGAAGAAAAAGCTATAGAAATGCCGAAAATATCCGCCACAACGGCAAAAACCGCGCAGATAAAATCACGCCTGGATAATCTTTGGGAACAGCTGAAAACCAGCAAAAATCCTCTTCCCAAAAGAGAAAAAGCTATTAAACCCTCTATCTTGGAACAGATAAAAAGCAAAGAAGAACGGTTTGAAATAATGCGAAAAATAACCGGCGAAAAAGAAATAGCCAAGCGAATTGACTACCGTTAATTGTATAATTATCCTATGGTCAAAAAACAAGAATCCTTTCCGACCCAGCAATTTATTGAAATTGAATCAATAAAAGACGACGCGATAACCGTAAAAAACGGCGGGTTGCGGAAAGTGCTTTTGATTTCCGGCACCAATTTCGCGCTTAAATCGGAAGAGGAGCAGGGGATTATTATTTACGCCTTCCAGGGATTTCTGAATTCTATTGACTTTACGCTCCAAATTTTCATTCATTCAAGAAA
>MHJG01000012.1 GCA_001818695.1 Candidatus Harrisonbacteria bacterium RIFCSPHIGHO2_02_FULL_42_16
GCAATAAAATTTCCCAAAGCGTCTTCTATCCTGACGACAAAATAATAAGTTGTGCCGTTAGTTAATCCGGTTCGTTCAGAAACGGCATAATTGCCAATAGAAGCATAAGTGTAAGGTCCTCCTTGGGTAGTTGATTGGCCGACATTATATCCGGATGGCGTCCATCCCAGAAAACCGCTCGGCGTTGTCCATCCTAAATATACGCGACTATTGCCGGCGTAAGCAAAAAGCGTCGTGGAAGAAATAAAAGGATAATATAAAAATCCGGAGTTTAAGCTAAAATTGCTGGCGGTGCTGGTCCCAATCGCAATCTGGCCAATCGCCCCGTTTAACTGGTAACTATCCGAAGTGGAATACCCGCCCGGCTGAATCACCGGGTCCAAAACCTTAAAATTGGTGCTGGAAAACTCCTGGCCAATTGCGGGCAACACACCAAAGAATACCAATACTAAACTAAACGTCACGAGGAATATGGAATTTAGAATATGGAATTTGGCTAACATAAATTAAAACTCTCGCGTCCTTCTAATAAAAGCATTTAATAGTTTATTGACGCTAACTAATTGGCTATATATTTTTTCAAAATCTTCTTTGAAAAGATACTCAATGTCTCTAGCTACTAATAATTGACTGTGCAATTCAGTTAAAGAACCCAAAGCCATAGAATAAAATTGTGCTTTTTCTTTATAAGAATGCCTAGAAAATCCCTCGGCAATATTAGATGTTATAGAAACTGCGGCCCGCCGCATTTGAGAAACTAGCGCAAAAAGCTCCTCTTTGGGGAAATTTTTCGTTATTTTATAAATTAAAATAACTAATACATGTGCTTCTCGCCACACATCTAAATCGGTAAAGGATTGTATTTTCTTCTTATTTTCCATATTCCTGATTCCAACTTCTAAATTCCGTATTCCAAATTCTGTATTCCAGATTCTATATTCCAAATTCTATTTAGGGTTCGCCGCCCGATAATCCTTAATTGCCCTGACTACTTGGGAATCCGGCTTTAAATCCTCCACAAAAAGAATCTGGTCCCGATTAATTTCCATTCTATCTGCCGGACCGTGAAGTTCATCGCCAAGCTTAATCAAGCTGATATTCGGATTCGGCTGGCTTGGCTGAAGGGACTGAGTAACCCGCAAATAATAAATATCAGTTAAAACCGGATATTTACTATCTTGATTGCTTAATTTTCCAAAATAAACTTGGTTATTAGCAAGAAAAACCGCTTGATAAGTATCAGTGCCGCTCCAAGGCAGCCACCCCACTCCCCAAGCCAATCCTGCTAATACTAATGCCGCGACCACTCCCCCAGCTGCTAACTTTTTATTTGAATTATTTTTTGTTTCTTCCATAAATTTCATTGTGGTTAAAATCTTTCGGCCTAATTTAATAATATTTATTATAACTTAATTTTCTCTAAGGAATCAAACAGCTCTCTTGCATCTTGGCGGTCCGGATTTATTTTTAATGATTTTCTCAGCGCTTTCTTAGCTTTTTCCGGCTGGTCCAGCCCGGCATAAGCCCTACCTAAAAAACTGTAGGCTTCCGCGGTTTTCTGGCCTTCAGCAATCGCTTTCTCTAAAAACTTTACTGCTGATAATGCGCCGCCAAATGATTCATTATCCAGCGCCATTTGCCCCATAATCAGCCAAACTCTGCCCCGCTCCGGCCATCTGGCTGTAACCTTTAAAAATTGTTTCATAGTTAAATCGCTCCGCCCGATTAAATTAAAAATATCTCCGGCAGTGATTGCCTCCTCGACATTAGAAGATTCGGCCAGATGCCTAAGTTTGTCCAGAGCATTATCTCGGGTAATTCCGAATCTTTCAATCACTTCTTGATTTTCCGGAATGTTTTTTATTAAAATCATGGCAAAGGTATCCGCATAAACCAATGACCAATCCGGATCTTGAATCCGGCGCCAGAGGAAATAACGG
The DNA here is from genome assembly GCA_001818695.1 of Candidatus Harrisonbacteria bacterium RIFCSPHIGHO2_02_FULL_42_16. Lineage (GTDB taxonomy): Bacteria > Patescibacteriota > Minisyncoccia > UBA6257 > 02-FULL-45-10c > 2-02-FULL-42-16. The sequence goes on from MHJG01000012.1 coordinate 1,941, forward strand.
ACATAAGGCGATTCATCGTAATAATAGAAAAATAGTGAATTAAATCCGTATTTTTTTAAATTTTTCCGCCATTCTTCTTCATTTTCCAGTAATTTTAAATAAGTATCCCTCGCAAAAGACGCCGAATAAGCGTCAGCAAAACGATTATCATAAAAAACCCGCTCTTCTGGATAAAGATAATAAATAAGGTAACTTCCAATACCAGCGTTATTTAGAATGGGCCCCTTCAAATTCTGCTCCTTAAAAAACTGCGCTGAATTTTCCGAATAAGGAGCAAGCCCGATGCCTTGTTCTTTATGATTAAATAAAGCTTGCCATCCCGGAAAAATAAGAATAAACAGTAAGACAATTAAACAAAAAACAGCCGCATTTCCATAGAAGCGCGCCGATTTCGAATCCAATGCAATAAGCCACCCCCGAATTTTACTAAAAATATCATTAAGATTTGCGGAAATTGCCGGCAAAAAAATCAGGCCAAAAAGCGCAGTTCCGCGGATAATAGCAAAACCAAGCGCCGCAGTAAAAATACTGGCTAAAAAATAAAAGATAGAGTTTTTTCTAAAATTAAAAATGAAGCTTATCCCTATAAGGATAACCATCAGAAAAAAGGAAATTATTGGGATATTTTCAGAAATGTTATCTGCTCTTAAGAAACTTAGCAGTGACTGGTTTTCAATAATTTTTCCCGGGAATCCGGCTCCGAGATAAAAGTAAAATATCCCTCCGGCTCCGCGCGGATTCAAAAAAGAAACTGCTATGAGAAAAAGCAGCAGGGATGCCAGCTTTTTCACGGAAAAATCGCTTTTAAAATTTTTATAATTTAATATGATTTTTTCAGCTAAAAATCCGCCAACTATCATGATTCCGATACTGAAAAATACATGTGTATTCACCCAAAGCAATTGCATGGGAATAAGCCAGAAAATCCTATTTCGTTCCGGATGCTTTTCAAAATCAATCAAAAGATAAAGAAAGACGGCAATAAATAGATAGCTGAATATCTCCGGCCGGAGGCCGGTCCGCCCCGATAAAATCAGAATTGCCGGCAAGGAAAAAAATGCAACCAGCCAAAAATCTGCTTTTTTAATCGCAGTCAGAAAAATCAAGCTAAAAGCAGAAAGCAAGACGGCAATTTTAAAAATTATGAGCCCGTTCCATCCTGCCACCTGATGAACAAGGTAAAAAACCGCTCCCGACAGCCAATGATGGTTATAAAAAACCTGGTCCGGCTCGCTGAAAGAAAAAGTGTTTTTGTAAAAAATGCCCAAATTGCCCGCTAAAATCTCTTCGCCGATTTTCATCTGGCGAGGTAAATCATCCGCCGCCGGCAGCTGAATTTTATGCGCCAAAAGCGAACCGTAAAAAATCAGAAGTAAGGCAAAAACTAAAATTTTTATTAGAGATTGTTTCATTCGCATGTGCGGTTTCGTTAATGCTTTCGCTAAGTCAGACTTAGCTTTCGCATACTAAAATTCCAAGAATTTCCAAGTTTGCATAATACTGGATAACCAAGCATCCAACTCCTTATAAGTAGTTACTTCATAGAGAAATCCATTTTTAACAAACCAAACTTCCCGCGTATCCCCAATTGCTGAATTTTGGCTATAAAACATTGTTGCCCCGACTCCATCAACTGAAATATCTACCGGGTCTTTAACAATACCGGAAGATAAGTCCATTTTTAACTGGTCAAGAGAAATCTGTTCATGTTCATAGGGCTTAACAAAAATTTGAAAACCTTTTCCGGTTTTTGCATTCTCAAATACAACAGTGGTATCACTTCCTCCTTGATATTCTTTAAACTTCAAATCGTTTGGATAAAATAGTGAAAATCGGAAAATAAGGCTTTTATATTCAAGCATCCCCGCCGGTGGAATTCGTTCAAATGGCGAGAGCGGAGTATTCTTTTCTGAAAATCCCGGCGATAAAAAATAAAAAAAAATCCCCAGGAATCCAGCTCCTAAAATAATTATCCGGAAATATTTCATGTCTTTCGTTTTTTATCCCAAAAAGCAATTGGCGAGTCCAGAAGAGAATTAGGAATATACATTTGATTAAGCCGGACTCCGCCAAGCAATCGTACCCCCCCTAAAAGGCGTATTTTTCTCGGTTGCGGGGCAACTGAAGGTATATAAGTAATAACAATAATTCCATTTTGGCCATTACCGCCGACTCCTTCTCCTCCTCCGCCCCCACCACCATAAAACCCTCCGTGTCCTCCATTAGTAGTATTTGAGCCTCCTCCTCCTCCTCCTCCGGCGCCAATACCGGCAGTGTTACTTATAATAGTATTAGTTGCAAACCCTTGCCATTCCCAACCGCCTGCTCCGTTTCCGCCAGCTGCGCCAGCATCGCCTCCTCCTCCGCCTCCGCCTGAAGAAGTAGCATTGCCGCCAGCGCCGGAGCTTCCAAACTTGCCTCCGCCCATTAAATTATAATTATTACCACCGTCTCCGCCTGTTGTAGCTGGCGCTGTAACACCAGCAGTGGAAAGACCTCCGCCAGCACCGCCACCACCACCACCGCCACCGCCGCTATTATTAACTGCAGATCCGCCATTTTTGCCTGTCCCATATGGACCAGCTGCGCCACCCCCACCACCGCCATTATCCCCGTTAGTCCATCCAGTACCGCCGGCGCCGCCGGCAAATTCAATCGGAAACAAACCCGTTGTTGTGCCAGCTAAACCGGCGGTGGCGGTCACTCCTTGAGCCCCGCCATTAGCGCAAAGCATAATATCTGCTCCGCAGTTGGTCGAGGCCGAGTTAAATATCGTATCAGTGCCATCAGTATCTTGCACTCCACCCACGCCAACCTGAACAGTAACCGAACTTCCCCGGCTAAGTCCTGCTACATTAGAAATTGCCGCATACGCGGCACCACCGGCGCCGGCGTTTCCGCTGTTGTTGCCAGAACCATCTCCTCCTCCTCCGCCGCCAATAGCTTCAATAGTATTTATATCAGACCAATCACTTGGAACAGTCCAGGAAGTTCCTTGGGCTGTAGTTAAAAAAACTCTTACAAACGCGCCCGCTGTTGAGGGAAATATAAGCGATATAATGTTAGCGACTGCCAATATTTTTAGTATTTCTTTTTTCATGATTATTCAGCCGGCGCTGGTTCTGATTCTGAAACGGGAGTGGTTGCAGCCAAAGGATCAATAACAGCAACTTTCCGTTCCGCTGTGCCAATATTCCCCGCCTGATCAATAGCGCTATATATAATAGTATGCTCACCGGCTATAGCGGTATCAATAATCTCATGTGGCAACTGATTGCCTTCATTAGCAGTCAAAACTCCGTCCACTGTATAATGAATGCCAAGATTTTCGCTCATATTATCCGTAACCGTGGCGCCCGGATCAACCCAGCTTGTGCCAATTTCAATTTCAATAGTTGCCGCCCAATTTAAAGTAATGACTGGAGATTCGGTATCTGCTGCCGGTGTTGGCTCTGGCTCGGGTGCCGGCGCTGCTTGTGGTAAGCTTGTCGAATCCGGCGCCAATACGCTCTGACTATTAGCAAGTTCAAGCAATTTCCGGATATCGTCTTTAGTAAGGCACTGGTCATCCACGCAAATCTTTTCTTTAGCGCGGAAAGTATTGGCGGCGATTTCCATTATTCCATTTGCCGCATCCGCCAGCCAATTCTTGATTTTTTCAAAAATATTATTGAAGAAGTTAGCCGCAAATAATCCGGAGTCAGGCGTAGAAGTGGCGGTGGAAGAAGCGATGTTTTCTACCCGCAAATTAAGTTCCTGAAGTCCTTTAGCAAGAATAGAGGTAATTTTATCGTAATAAATCGAGTCCGGCTGGCCCAGCTGATCAAATCCTACTAATCGCGGATCAATCTCTGCAACTTCTTCGGCGATAAAACCTACGTGCTCTCCGTTCCAGCCCGGACTATTAATAAATGACCCGAGGAAACTTTCTTTATAGAAATATGATACCGGCCTCAGGGCCATTATTTCTTGAAGGCCGCTGGTTTCCGTAAGCGAATTAACGTCTTTCTTGAACTTAATGCTTGAAGCGGCGGCGCAAGTTGTTCCGGAAACGCGAGTTACCACTTCTTTGTCCGAAGAAAGGCAAAGATCGGTCGCCGCTGTGACTGTTGCAGTTAAACCCTCCAAACCAACCGAGCCCAAAACCGAAAGAGTTCGCCATGGACTAGTAGTGCCAAAACCGGTTGCCACCGCAAAATTAATTATGTCATTGCCGTCTCCAAAAGTCAGAGTAGTAGTTCCATTGCCATTCGCAAAAATAGTTGAACTAGCCGCAAACTGCAAATTGGTTACGGTTCCGGTGGCGCCGATAATGACGTCAGTGGTATATCCGGTGCCGATAATTACCTCTTCAGAATTACTTGTTGTGTTAATGCTGAATAATGGCTTGGCGCTTGAAGAAGTAGCAATACTCCAAGCGTTGACAGTATTATCTTTAATC
>MHJG01000013.1:0-22716 GCA_001818695.1 Candidatus Harrisonbacteria bacterium RIFCSPHIGHO2_02_FULL_42_16
TCGGCGGGGGTATCAGAAATGCAAGGAACATTTTTTCTGCGGGGCTACGCCGCCGTCATCGGCGGCGGGCGGCGGTTCACTCCGGATTCTGCTGGAAATGAGTCCGAACTTTTTGTTATAATGACCACATAACAAAAAATCGTTCCGATGAATATCGGAACGATTTGCTTTTTATAATTTCTAAAATCCCAATCCTGCGCCCGCTTGATAAATCATTCCCGTATTCCAGGCGGCTCCCATAAAAAAATAACTATGCTTCCAAATCTCAAAACGCAAACCGGCTTCGGCCGCGACCACCGGAATGCTTCGACTTACTTCATCTTCTGCCGGTTCGGAAACCAAAAAATTTAATCCGCTGAAAGTTTCGTGACCTTGAAACCGACCCTTAAATTTTACTTTTAATTTTCCGTAACCGATTCCAGCGCGGAAATACGGCTTGACAGGACCATTAAAAAATCTATATTCGGCTTCAACGGCTCCACCCTGTAACCGCCAGTCGGTTTTTCCGGTAATAATTCCGACAAGCTTATTAGCGACAAGAACCGCGTCAGTATCGTTCCGCCGCCATTCGCCGTCTCCGTTAGCAACAAAATCAAACGCATTAACGCCTACCAGCCAATGCTCAAATAAGAAAAAATCCAAATGCGCCGTCTTGGCATAACCATAAAGCCCGGGCGGATGCCGCACGATTGACCCGCTCACATCAAAAAGTTCTCCGGGAACTTTGTAATAGCCGCCGGACGCTTCAACGGCAAACAATTTACTTCTCTGTTCCGCAGAGAACGCCGGCTGGACAACAAACAACGCAACCAGAAACAACCCGCGCTTTAATAACTTCATTTCCGCCTCCTTTTTTCGTATTTTCAATTTTAAAACGCTATAAAAAAGAATACGGCAAACCTGTTACGATGTCAAATAATGTGATAAAATACAAAAACTGATTAGTAAAAGGAGGGTTGGCCGAGCGGTTTATGGCGCTGGTCTTGAAAACCAGTTGGGGTGAAAGCTCCTCGCAGGTTCAAATCCTGCACCCTCCGCCTTCGCCCGTCATAGCGGGCTTCGGCGGACACAGTCCGCCATAATAGTTAAACGGCTTATACCACTTGGCATGAGCCGTTTAATTTAATATCCCTGTTATAATAATAAAAATGACAATCGGAAAAGAAATCCTAAAAAAATCATTCTGGGCGCTGAAAACAAGCGAGGTTTTGGATTTATTGGAAACCACTAACGAGGGGTTGCCCGAAGAAGAAGCCGAAGAACGGCTGAAAATTTTCGGAAAAAATAAAATTGCTGAAGAGCAAAAAATTACCAGGATAAAAATCTTTCTTAACCAATTCAAAAGCCCTTTGATAATTTTATTGCTTATTGCCGGAGCCATTACCATTTTCTTAAAGGATTACACCGACGCTATCTTTATCTTATCCGCCGTTTTATTAAACAGCATTCTCGGCTACTACCAGGAAAACAAAGCGGAAAAAGCGCTGTCCCACCTTAAAAGCTACATTAAAGAAAGAGTAAGAATTATCAGGGGCGGCAAAGAATTTGAAATAGACACTTCGGAATTGGCGCCGGGAGATATTATCCGGGTTTCTCAAGGCGACCGGGTCCCGGCCGACGCCCGGCTTATTTATGTCAATGATTTAATGGCAGATGAGGCCATTCTGACCGGCGAAGCCCTGCCGGTTATAAAAACAACGGAACCGTCAAGTTTCCAGGCCGGCATCGGCGACCAAAAATCAATGATTTTAAGCGGAACGTTGATTGTCCAGGGATTCGCCAACGCCGCGGTCTGCCGAACCGGAGCCGCCACGGAAATCGGGCAAATCGCCCTGCTGGTTAAAAGCCAAAAAGAAGAGCGCACGCCTCTCCAAAAATCCATCGCCAATTTCAGCTTAAAGGCCGGCGCCGTAATTTTGGCGCTAACCGCCGCTATTTTCATAACAGGAATTTTTACCGGCTATACCTTCTTGGAAATGTTCCTGACTTCAGTCGCGATACTGGTCTCCGCCATACCGGAAGGATTGCCCGTAGCAATGACGGTAATTCTGGCAGTCGGCGTTCAAAGATTGGCGAAAAAAAACGGGGTGGTCAGAAAATTATTGGCGGTGGAAACATTGGGCAACACCAGCGTGATTTTAACCGATAAAACCGGGACGTTAACAGAAGCAAAAATGGAACTCGCAAAAATATCCGTATTTTCCGAAACGGATGATATTGACGAAGAGCACTTGATGAGATTAGCAGTTGTCAATTCCGACGTTATTATTGAAAATCCCAAAGATTCCTATGAAAAATGGCGGATTGTCGGCCGGCCACTGGAAGTTGCCATGGTCCGCTCCGCCGCGAAAATGGAATTACTCCTGCATCAAATTAAAAAAGATATGAGTGTTTTGGACTATCTGCCCTTTAATTCCGCCAATAAATTTTCCGCTTCGTTAATCCGCCATCAATCAAAATTCTTTATCTGCCTTTTGGGCGCGCCGGAAATTCTGCTTAATCTTTCCACTAAAACTCTTGAAGAAAAGCGGCGCGCCATCGCCAAAGAAATAGACCGGCTGGCTTACGCCGGACACCGAGTGCTCGGTTTGGCAATCAAATACGCGAATCCGGAAACCAACCTTACAGCCAAACAAAAATTTGAGGGATTCCAATTTTTGGGCGCTTTTTCTTTTAACGACCCGATTCGCGCCTCGGTGCGCGACACCATCCACCAGATAGAACAAGCCGGGATTAAAACCATAATTGTTACCGGCGACCATCGCGGCACCGCGGAAGCGGTAGCCAAAGAACTGGGATTTCCAGTCCATGACGAAAATGTCATCAACGGCGCCGAGCTGGATTCCATGTCCGACGAAGAATTAAAAAATTGCCTTCCCAAACTTCGCGTGGTCTCGCGGGTCAGCCCGGAAGGCAAAGTAAAAATAGCAAAAGCGTACCAAAATGCCGGCGAAATAGTGGCAATGACCGGCGATGGCATAAATGACGCGCCAAGCTTAAAGCAGGCGGATATCGGCGTGGCGATGGGCTCCGGAACAGATGTCGCTAAAGATGTCGCCGAACTGATTTTGTTAGACAATAATTATCAAACCATTGTTTCGGCGGTGGAAGAAGGCCGGCGGACAATGGAAAATATCCGCAAAGTAATAGTATATCTTTTTTCCAGCGTATTTGATGAATTATTTCTTATTGGCGGAGCGCTGATTTTAGGAGCGGAACTGCCTCTCAACGCGCTTCAAATTCTGCTGGTAAATTTCTTCGGAGACAGTTTTCCCGCCATTGCCATGGCTTTTGAAAATGGCATTGACCATCCCTTGTCTCGTCCGAGAAAATTATCAAAATCACTTTTGGACCCGCAAATGAAATTCTTGATTTTCGCGATAGGCATCCCTACCAGCATTTTATTGCTGGTTATTTATATAATTTTACTGCGTTTAGGTTTTGACCCCTCAACCGTGAAATCATTTATCTTTGCTTCTTTTGGAACTTATACCTTATTTTTGTCATTTTCCGTAAGAAGTTTGCAAAAATCCATATTAAAATATAATCCATTTTCTAATCTCTATTTAGTCGCCGGCGCGGGAATCGGCCTGCTCATAATGGCGACGGCGATTTACACGCCTTTCATGCAAAAATTGCTCCACACGGTTTCACTTTCTCCTATTTGGCTTTTAGCGGTTGCCGGAATAGGAATCAGCAATATCGCGGCAGTAGAATTCGGAAAGTGGCTTTATAAAAATAAATGATATAATGAAAAACATGTCGGAAACCATAGTAAAAACTATCAAAAAAGTAATGCCGGCAGTGGTCTCGGTTATTATTTCAAAAAGTTTAAAAGAAATTGAAAAAGAACTGCCCCAAGAAATGATGCCGCTGATGCCCTTCGGAATGCCGGAACTGAAAATACCGGAAGACAAGATTGACTCGCGAGGAATGGTCCAGGTAGGAGGCGGTTCCGGTTTCATAACCGACCCGAGCGGCATTATTCTTACGAACAAGCATGTAATCGCCGACCCGACGGCGGAATATACGATTATAACTTCCGATGATAAAAAATACGAGGCGGAAGTAATCGCCAGAGACCCCATTGAAGACATTGCCATTTTAAAAATCAAAGCCAACGGACTGCCGACTATATCGCTTGGAAATTCTACCGAATTAGAATTAGGCCAGACCGTCATTGCCATCGGCAATACTCTGGGAATGTTTAAAAATACGGTTTCCAAAGGAATTGTTTCCGGTTTGGCCAGAGCCATATCTGCTCGGCCCAGTCCGGAAGAATCAATGCAGGAATTGCGGGGGCTTATCCAAACCGACGCCGCCATCAATCCGGGAAACTCCGGCGGCCCATTGGTAAATCTTGAAGGAGACGCTATTGGAATCAATGCCGCAGTCATTTTCGGCGCCCAAAATATCGGTTTTGCTATTCCGATTAACGCCGCTAAAAGGGATTTGTCCGATTTAAAAAAATTCGGAAGGGTGAAAAGGCCGCTGTTGGGCTTGCGTTATGTGACGATTAACGAGAATTTAATGGACCGGCTAAAGCTTCCGGTGGCTTACGGCGCGCTGGTGGCCGCGCAAAGCCCGCATCACGAAGCGGTTATCAACGGAACTCCCGCCCACAAAGCCGGTTTAAAAGAAAAGGACATTATTTTAGAATGCAACGGAGAAAAAATAACCAACGATAAAACCATCCAGGATTTTCTGGAAGAAATGAATGTCGGCGATATCCTGAAAATGAAAATTCTCCGCGGAAAAAACAATCTGGAAATCAAAGTGACGCTGGCCGAAAGAAAATAGCCACTTGCTAACGAACGGTTGCGCTTAACGCTGTTTTAAATTATAATATCGGTAGCTGATTGACATATCGGAGGCCCTAAATGAAAAAACGGCTTTGTTGTTTTTTTGTTATTGCTTTTTTTCTGAATATTCTCAAACCGGAGATCTCTTCGGCAAATGTCAAAATAACTGACATAGAATATAACGGCAGTTTCTCTATAAACGGAAGAAGTAAAGGCCCGGATTTATCTGGATTTGAAAGCGATGTCAAATTGATAGTTTCTCTGACAGATATTTTTTTCGGACTTAATGGAAAACTAAACGGGAAAATTCCCCTATTTGTAGAATTTCAAATCCCCACCGCTTCACAGGGGAAAATTAACCTTTATCGGCTTTCCACCCAATTTCCGTATAAAAATATTTTCAATCTGGAAGTTGGAAAATTTCTGGTGCCGTTTGGATATTATAATCAGCTTTATCGGCCAAACCAATTTCTATCCCTAACCAGACCGCTTTTATATGCCTCGCCGGACAGCTTAGATTTAGAAATCCGCCTTAATTCTCCACGACCGCCAATCAGCGCCGGCTACACCGATATCGGCGCCAAAATCAGCTATTATCCAAACGCCGGCCATCCGTTAATTCCGAGGGAACTAACAGTTTATGCCGTAAACGGACTCGGAGAAACCGCCCACCGAATACGGACCTTCCCAAATACAAACAATCTCAACGTTGAAGGACCGCCGATAGAAGGAGTTAATCTTGATTTCGGCCACCTAAATAACGATTTAGCGGATAATAATAATCAAAAAGCCGGCGGCGGAAGAATGGTCTTTGCCTCCAATAGATTGGCACTGCCCTTGCCCATCAACGAATCAGAACATTTTAATTTAAAAGGTGTAAGTTTAGGATTATCCTGTATGCGCGGAAGCTATGACTTAGAATCGGGAATTGTCGGATTAAATTACTCTATCTGCGGAAGCGACTTAATAACCAGATACCGTGATTTAAGCCTAACCGCCGAATATATTTACAGCGAAACCGATTTTCGCCACGCTCAAGCCAAATCCGACGAAACCGTTGATTTTTTGCAAAACACCAATCTCCTGCCGACTAAAACCGAAATTAACAGGGGATTTTATGTTCAAGCCGCTTTTCCTGTTTGGAAAAATCCGCCTTTTTTTCAAAAAACGTTGGGCATGCTTGCATTTAACCGACTGGAACGGCGCGGTCCAAAACTGATTTTTTCCAAGAATTTAAATCTGGCAAACAATCTGCCGATTACCGCTTTTCCAAACCAAATCTCTTTCATTACCACTTCCATAAATAAATATACGGTTGGATTAAATTTGCGGGTTAACAACTACATTATCTTCAAAGCCGAACATTCCTATTGGGATATTAAAGTTCCAAACCTGCGGGACGACAATCAAAAATACACCTACCAGCAAAAAGATGTTTATCAAACAGGACTTTCCTGTGTGATTAGTTTTTAAAAATCAAACCGCCCCGATGATTATCGGAGCGGTTTTTTAATATATGTATTCATCCGCCAGCTTTCCCGATTTGTCTAATAGCTGGACCTTATCGTGAAGCGAGTCAAAAACATTCATTTCTTTCCCCAGCCAAACCAGCCAATCTCCGGAAAGAAAATCGTCATCGTTCCGATATTTTTCCACGCAACCGTCGTAATTAAGTTTTCGTAAAAAATCAAAGCAAGCGGCATCGCTATGCGGAACCGGAGGATTAGCCGACGGATTTTCGCAGGCGCCCAAAGATAAAAGATAATCCTGGCAATAGCCGCTGAAATTGTTGATTTCCGCCCGGCTGACATACGGGCAATCCTTCGGTAATGGAGGAGAAAAGGAATCACTTCCTAAATAACCCAAACATTTATTCGCGCGAAAATTTCCCTTAGGGCTTTCCGTTGAATAAATCTTTACTCTGTCCCCGGGCCGCAAAACAATATCTCTTTGGCTGCCGCCGAAAGAATAAATTTCTTGCGATTGAGGTATTTCAAAACTCCCTCGATTGCTTTTTACCGTCCAGCCGGTAATGTTTAGTTTCTCATTACTGCTTAAATCTGCGGATAACCCCAGTTCGTAATAAGAACCAAAACTACCCGGCTGGGAAACATAAGAAATCCGCGCTGATTTTCTAGACTCTAATTCCGGAATAACGGTCTCGTTAAAAAAATTATTATTGGCAACGCCGGAATTGTTTTGATAATTATGGACGGGCGAAGGCAATATATTGAACGAAAACGGAATTTTTAAATCCGGCAATCCGCCGTGGTTGCCGGCCAAATAAATTCCGGCCGATACCGCTAAAATCAGCAGAATTAAACCGATATATTGATGCATCTATTTAACTTACAACTTTTTTAAAAAAACAACAAGATATATAATCAAAACATGAATTCACGCTTTAAAATAGCTATTCTCGGCTTTGGACTTGAAGGAAAATCCGTCATGAAATATTTAAAGTCCAATTCCGAATACCAAAATTGCGAAATTATGGCATTAGACAAAAAATTCAGTCCCGACTACCTAAAAAATTTAAAACAATTTAACATTATTTTTCGTTCGCCCGGCCTGCCTTATTTAACTAAAGAAATCCAGTCCGCTAAAAATGCTGGGGTAAAAATAACCAGCGCCACTAAATTATTTTTTGACAAATGCCCCTGCCCAATCATCGGCATTACCGGCTCAAAAGGAAAAGGCACAACGGCGACGCTTTTAAGTAAAATGTTAAAAACGAGATGGGGAGATAATATTTTTCTTATAGGGAATATAGGCCTGCCCGCTTTAAAAATTCTGCCCAAACTCAAAAAAAATTCACTGGTAATTTTTGAGCTGTCCAGTTTTCAGCTTCAAGACCTCAGAAAATCCCCTAATTTAAGCATTGTTCTGGACATTACCCCCGAACACCAAGACCACCACCAAACTTTTAAAGAATATGCGGATGCTAAATCTTCAATTTCACGTTTCCAAACCAAAAACGATATTACCGTCTTTTCCCGAAATAATCCGTGGCCAAAAAAAATTGCCGCTCAAGGCAATGGCCGGAAAATCGGATTTTCGCTTAAAGATAAAAAAATCCTACTTTCAAAAATCAAAAAAATTATTCCGCTTCCGGGCCGGCACAATCTTCAAAACGCCTATGCCGCCACTATCGCCGCGAAAACCTTAAAAATTCCGGAACAAAAAATTCTTCGGGAAATCAAAAATTTTAAGGGCTTGCCGTATCGATTAGAGTTAATTCATAAAAGTCCCAATATCTATAATGATTCCGCCTCTACTAATCCCGAAGCAGTAATCGCCGGAATTAAAGCAACTAATCCGACCATTCTTATTATGGGAGGAAAAAATAAAAAACTGTCTTATAAAAATCTTAGAAAAGCGGTTCTGGTATCGCCGATTAAAAAAATATATTTATACGGCGATAATAAAAACGAACTTAAAAATACCGTTGGCAAAAATAAAAACATCACCGTCAAAATTCTACCCACTCTTTCAGGGGCGGTAAAAATTCTTAAAAAAGAAATTTCTAAAAATGATACGGCGCTTTTTTCGCCCGGCGCCGCCAGTTTTGACCAATTCAAAAATTACGAAGAGCGGGGCAGAAAATTCAATCAGTTATTAAATAACTATATTAAGTAATCTTCCGGGCACAAAAATAATTTTCTTCGGTTTTTTCTTGCCAAGCTGTTCTTTTATTTTATTCCGTTCCAAAACCAATTTTTCCGCTTCTTTTTGAGCGATATTTTTTGAAACAAAGACCTTATCACGCAATTTGCCGTTTATTTGAATTAAAAGCTCAAATTCATCCTCTATTGTCATTTTTTCGTCATATTCGGGCCACGGTTCCAAATGTATACTTGCTATTTCTCGCTTGCTTTGCCCGCCGGAGCCTTGCGCGAAGGCTGGGTCGCTATTCGCTAAATTATGCCAAAGTTCCTCGGCAAGATGCGGGGTAAAAGGAGCGAGTAATTTAAGAAACAAGTGACAAGTGACAAGTGACAAGCGGTTCTGTTCTTTTTCCATTGCATTTAAAAGAATCATTAAAGAGCTGACGGCGGTATTGAATTTAAAATTTTCAATATCCTCGCCGACTTTCTTTATGGTTTTATGCATTATCCGATCCAAACCTACAAATTTTTTATCCGAATCTACAAATTCTTTTTCGCTTATTAATTTCCATACCCTATTCAAAAACCTGCTCACTCCCATAATTCCGGTCGGATTCCAGGGACCGCCCTGGTGATATTCGCCCATAAAACACAGATACATCCGTACGGAATCCGCTCCGAATTTTTCCACTAAATCATCAGGGTCAACCACATTTCCTTTGGATTTGGACATTTTCTGGCCGTCCGGTCCCAAAATTATCCCCTGATGCCTGAGAGAAACGAACGGCTCTTTAAATTCAAGATAGCCGTTATCGTGCAAAAATTTAGTTATAAATCTTGAATAAAGTAAATGCTTAACCGAATGTTCCGCTCCGCCGATATACATATTCACCGGAAGCCAGGATTTTATTTTTTTATCCTCCGCGAATTCTTTATCATTATGGGAATCGGCGTAACGCAAATAATACCAGGAAGAATCCACAAAGGTGTCAATAGTGTCTGTTTCCCGCTCCGCCTCCCAGCCGCATTGGGGGCATTTTACCTTAACGAATTCTGAAGATTTCGCTAAAGGAGATTTTCCCGTTCCTTCCGGAGTAAAATCCTTAATTTTTGGCAATAACACCGGCAAATCTTTTTCCGGCACCGGCACAATTCCTTGCCCGGAAGGATTTTGAATGGCGCAATTTTTACAATAAATAATTGGAATAGGCGCGCCCCAATAGCGCTGGCGGGATAAAATCCAGTCATGGAGCTTATAATTTATCTTTTTTTTGCTGTCCACCAATTCCACAATCCGATCTTTGGCAAAATTATTCGGCAAATTATTCAAATCCCCCGAATTTACCATAATGCCGTCTTCAAGATAAGGCGCGGCCAATTCTCCAATTTCTGCCTCGCCTTCTTTAGTAATAACCTGAATAATCGGTAAATCAAATTTCTTGGCAAATTCATAATCCCGCTCATCATGCGCCGGCACCGCCATAATCGCGCCCGTGCCATAAGTATGCAGTACGTAATCAGAAGCCCAAACCGGTATTTCTTTTTTAGTAAACGGATTTATCGCCAAAATTCCCTTTAACTCTACGCCGGTTTTCTGCCCGACCCGTTTAACGGTCGGGCCTCCGACCTCGCCTTCGGCGGGCGTCGGAGCTTCAACTCCAATCATCCGCTCCAGCTCGGATTTTTTCTGCGCCTGTTCAATATATTCTTTAGCGCTGTTCTTATTTTTAATGCGGGCGTTAAGCGTGGTAATTAAAGGATGTTCGGGAGCAAGCACTAGATAAGTGGCGCCGGGCAAAGTATCGGCGCGCGTCGTAAAAACCTTTATTTTCAAATTGGAGTCAACCACCGGAAATTCTATCTCCGCGCCTTCCGAACGGCCAATCCATTCTCTTTGCATCGACTTGGTCCTTTCCGGCCAATCTAACGTCTCTAAATCCCCCAAAAGCCGCTCCGCGTAATCGGTAATTTTAAAAAGCCACTGTTCAACTTCTTTATGAGTAACTTCGCTGTCGCATCTTTCACAATGGCCGTCTATAACCTGCTCGTTAGCCAAGACCGTCCGGCAAGACGGGCACCAATTCGCCAAAACATTTTTGCGGTAAGCCAGCCCTTTTTCAAAAAATTTTAAAAACAGCCATTGGGTCCATTTATAATATTCCGACTCGCAAGTGATAACTAATCGCGACCAGTCATAGCTATTACCCATGCTTTCCAGCTGCTTGGTCATCGCCTTAATGTTGGCTGTTGTCCATTTTGCGGGATGGATTTTCCTTTTAATAGCCGCGTTCTCCGCAGGCAAGCCAAAAGCGTCAAAGCCGATAGGGCTCATTACATTAAACCCGCGCATTCTTTTATAGCGCGCGAAAACATCCGCCGGGGCAAAATTGTACCAATGGCCGATATGAAGGTCGCCGGACGGATACGGAAACATCACCAGATGATAAAAATTTTTCTTGCCCCTAATCGCGTCCGGCGCTTCAAAAATTTTCCCGTCTTTCCATTTCTTCTGCCATTTGGATTCTATTTTTTTATGATTATACGGATTTGGCATATCTTTAAAATACCGCTTTATACCAGTGGTTAAAAGAGTATTCTGTGGAGAAAATTTTAGCTCTTAATGCCGAAAACGGCCTTACTATTGCTATAAATCTGTTCGCATAATTGGGAAAAATCCTGATTTTTCAGCTCAGCCATTTTTTTAGCGGTTTCAACTATAAACGCCGGCTCATTTCTTTTTCCCCTATACGGCGCCGGCGCCACATAAGGACAATCGGTTTCCAGCAAAATCCGCTCTAATGGAATATAGCGGAGTGATTCGTCATAATCTCGCGCGAAGGTAATAACGCCGCCGAAAGTAAAATAAAATCCCGCCGCCACTAACTTTTTAGTAACGGCTAAAGAACCAACATAAAAATGGACAATGGAGTTTAGGGTAGGGGGTAAGGGGTTTAGTATTTCTAATAAATCGTGGTAAGCGTCGTCCGCGCCTTTTGAGGGACGGCAATGAATCATTAACGGCTTATTTAATTCTTGCGCCAGCTCAACCTGCTGTAAAAAAACCTCCTTCTGCGCTTCTTTGATACTTGTCTCATATCTCTTGTCACTTATCGCTAATCGATAGTAGTCCAGCCCGCATTCTCCTATCGCCGCCACTTTCGGGTCTTTAGCCAAACTTCGCAGTTTTTCAATATCAAATTTTTCCGGCACAGCTTTTTTTTGTTCTTTTAAGTCATGGTGCCATTTATCAGCTGCTCCGACGCTTCGGTCGGAGCGAACCACTGCGTGGTTCGGATGATAACCAACCGTTGCCCAAATATCATCCGGATACTGATGAGCAAGTTTAATCGCGGCTTCCGAAGTGGTGGTCTGCGTTCCCACCGCAATCATTTTCACGCCCGCCATTTTCGCCCTTTCAATAACCGCTTCTCTGTCTTCGTCATAAGCCGGAAATTGGACGTGAGAATGGACGTCTATAATTGACTTCATAATCGCGGAAAAAGATTTTCTATTTTTTTAACCGTAATTTCTTCCTCTTTATTAGTAATGCTTTTAGTGATTTTTTCCGCGGTCTCGGGCAAAAACGGCGCCAGCAACGCCGCGACATTATCCAAAATTATCAGTAAATTGTAAATTGTGGTTGTTTGTTGTCTGTTGTTGTCAGCTGTTATTTTTTTCTCCCACGGTTTTTTCTCATTCGCGTATTGGTCGCCAAAATGGATAAGCCCCCAAATTGCTTCCAATGCCTCGTTTAATTTGAATTCTTCAATTTTTTTATAAACTCCTTCCCGGACAATCCTAATTTTTTCTTCAACTACGCTATCAATCTTCGTGTCATTCGTGTGAATTCGCGATTTGTTAGTGTCGCTTGAAGCGAGGACTAATATTCGAGCCGCAAAATTACCCAATCCGTTCGCTAAATCGCCGTTATACGTTTCCTCAAATTTTTCATAACTGAAATCGCCGTCTCCGCCGGACGGAATCGCTTTTAAAAGATAATACCGCACCGCGTCCGCGCCAGCTTGTGGCGAGCTTGCCGAACCATATTTTCCCGCCAACTCAAAAGGGTCAACCACATTGCCAAGCGATTTGGACATTTTCTGGCCATTGGACAA
The DNA here is from genome assembly GCA_001818695.1 of Candidatus Harrisonbacteria bacterium RIFCSPHIGHO2_02_FULL_42_16. Lineage (GTDB taxonomy): Bacteria > Patescibacteriota > Minisyncoccia > UBA6257 > 02-FULL-45-10c > 2-02-FULL-42-16. The sequence goes on from MHJG01000013.1 coordinate 12,526, forward strand.
AATATGTCCGTGAACATAAATTGCTTTTGGCAATGGCAAACCAGCCGATAAAAGCATTCCCGGCCAAATCGCGGCGTGAAAACGCAAAATATCTTTGCCGATAAGATGGATGTCTGCCGGATGTTTTTCCCATTCTGAAATTCCGCCGCGGCCGCTGATGTAATTGGAAAGAGCGTCTGCCCAGACATACATTGTTTGGGTATCGTCATCCGGCACCGGCACGCCCCAAGATAAGTCCTTAGACGGACGGGAAAAACTGATATCTTCCAAACCCTCCCGAAGCAAAGATAAAATTTCATTCTTTCTGGTTTCTGGAACAATTTTTAACTCGCCGCTTTCCACTTTTTCCTTTATAACTTCGCTGTATTTGGAAAGGCGGAAAAACCAGTTTTCTTCTTCAATTATTTCCGGCTCTTTCTGGTGGTCGCGGCACTTTCCGTTTTCCAGGTCTTTTTGGGTTACAAACGCTTCGTGGCCGACGCAATATAATCCCTGATAGGACTTTTTATACAAGTCGCCGGCTTTTTCCAAACGGCGCCATAATTCCTGCGCCACCGGCCAATGGACTTTTTCATCCGAAGTCCGGATAAAATTATCCCAAGATAAATTAAGGGATTTTTTAAGTTCCCGAAATTTTTCCGCATTTTCATCAACTAATTCTCTGGGCGTTTTTCCGGCCACTTCGGCGGCGCGCGCAATTTTCGCTCCATGCTCGTCCGTGCCGGTCAAAAAAAACACCTCCTCCCCTTTTTGGCGGCGCCAGCGCGCCAAAACATCCGCCTGCAGGGACTCCAAAGCAAAACCGATGTGCGGCGGCGCGTTCACGTAAGCGATAGAAGTGGTAATGTAAAATTTGTTCATATGGAGACCAGGATTCAAATTAACATCAATTTAGTGAGTCAATTCCCGTCCAGATTCAAGGCGCGAGGAAGCGTAATGTATCTTTAGATACATAAGCGACCAGTAACGCAGAAGATGGGCGGGAATTGACTCACCCGAAGGGAAGAGAGAATTTGGCCAATTTCTTTGTTACTTCCTCCTCGCTGTGGTTATAACCACAAGCTCGTCGTTGTTCCTCGGACTTGGCTCAAATTCTCTCTTCTAAATTTGACGGTAATTTGAGTCCTGGTCTCCTATTTAATGTAATTTAAAAAATCAAAAAACGCCAGTTAAGGCGTTTTTTGAACTTACGACACGGGGAAAACAGCCACTTTTCGTTTTGATTTCTCCGTAGACCAATGGTCCACAATTTCCTGAATCGTAACCGCCAGCGGCACGGCAATAATCAAACCGACAAATCCCAGCAATCTCCCACCCACTAAAAGAGAAATTAAAATCAAAGCGGGGTGCAAGCTGACAGTCAAGCGCATAAATACCGGCATAAGCAGATTTCCTTCCAATTGCTGGATAATCAAAAACAGGAAAAAAACATAAACTCCGGCGCTGAGGGACTCGGACAAAGCAATCAAAAAAGCCAGCCCGCCGCTGACAATCGGGCCCACAAAAGGAACAATTTCCAAAATGCCGGCGAGAATTCCCAGCACCAGGCTGTATTTTACTCCCATCAGCCAAAGACCCAGGAATACCGATAGTCCGACGCTTAAGCTTAAAAGAATCTGTCCATGAAGCCATTGGCCTATTTTTTTTCTGACGCGGAAATAAACTTCTAAAATTTTTTCTTCGTAATTCGCCGGAGAAAGCTCGCGTAATAATTTTTCCACCCCGTCCCGGTCAATAGTCAGATAAAAAGACAGAACGAACACCGACAGCGTCAATACCAATCCGCCAAAAAATTTGGATAAAGCATCCACGAAAGAAGCGCTCCCGCTGATTAAAAGATTCGTAAACCGCCCCAAACTGTCATTAACTTCGGTAATTATCCGGGTCGCTTCTAAACTCAAAGCCGGGTCGCCGAATTCGCTGAAACCCTTATTTACATTTTTCAAAAGAATGTGCAGTTCCGAAAGCGCCAAGGGCACAATCGTATAAAGAATCAAAGCAACAGTTAAAATTACAAATATAAAAATCCCCAGCGAACCGATAATTCGGGGAATATTTTTCCTTTCCAGCCAGCTGACAAACGGGTCTAATGCGGAAGATATAACGATAGAAAGAAGCACCGCTATCCAAATGTCTAAAGCGGCGTAAAGTATGGAAGCCAGCATCAGCATTCCGACAATCCGCCATAAACTTACCCAGGTTATTTCAAAATTTTTATCCATCCCTCACCCTTGAAGGACCGCGGTGCGGTTGCGATGTCCTGACATTAATTGAAGACCTTTGATTAAAGTTATTTCTTTTAGAAATTTCATATTTTGTAATAATTTTTCAGTCCTTTAAGGGTGAGGGATTATTTTAAATTACAACGGAAATAGAGGGGTCTTTGTTTCCAGAAATTCAGATTTTCAATATTTTTTCAAAAGGTTTCCGGTCTTTAAACGGCCCTATCAAAGCCAGATTAAGATGTTGGTTTTTAATCAAGTCCTTCGCCACCTTCCAAATCTCGCTGGCGGTAACAGCTTCAATGCGTTTTGCCAGCTCCTTCGGCGTAATAATTTTTTGGCGGAAAATTTCCTGATTGCCGTAAAAAGACGCCAGCTCATCCGAGCCCTCCAAACCAATCATCAACTGGCCGCTTAAATGATTTTTGGATTTTTGGAGCTCTGCTTCACCCACCGATTCCGCGGCCATTTTTTTCAGCTCATCTAAAATCGCTTTAATAACCTGTTCGGCGCGGGAATTGTCCAAGCCCGCCGAAACAGCAAAAATACCATGGTCGGTCAGCAAATCCGCTCCAGCTTTTACGTAATAAGCCGCGCCTAATTGTTCCCGCACCCGCTGAAAAAGCCGGGAACTCATTCCGCCGCCTAAAATATCTCCCAAAACCTCCAAAGCATACCGCCGTTGGTCATACATGGAAAAAGCCCGGAAGCCGACTATGATATGGGTCTGGTCGGATTCTTTATATTTTACCAGCAATGCCGGCTTTTTCTGAAAATCATTTATCTTAATTTTGAAAAATTTCTTGGCTTCCGGTATTCCGCTGAAATTCTTTTTAATTTCCGCGAGTGTCTTTTTCTCGTCCAGCGCTCCGGCTACGACTACCGTAGTGGCTTTCGCCACATAATGACGGCTCCGATAATCAACCACATCTTCCCTTTTCAAAGAACGGATTATTTCCTTAGTCCCGCCGATGTTCCACCCGGCCGGCTGGTCTCCGTAAACCAATTCCATAAAAATATCTCCGACTTTCCGCATCGGCATGTCTTCATACATATTTAATTCTTCAATGACCACTCCTTTTTCTTTTTCCATTTCTTTTCCGTCAAAAACCGGATTAACGTAAAGGTCGGAAACAATATCCAAAATCTGCGGCAATTTTTCCGTTCTAGCTTTAGCGTAGTAACCGGTCATCTCCTGATAAGTAAGCGCGTTAAAAACCGCTCCGACTGATTCCAGCTCCGAAGAAATCATCAAAGCAGTCGGGCGATTTTTGGTGCCCTTAAAGCATAAATGTTCCAAAAAATGAGAAACGCCGTTGATTTTTTTGGTCTCATATTTGGAGCCGGCTTCCACCAATACCAAAACCGTGGTTGCCAAACTATGCGGTTGGGGAACGAAAATAACCCGAAGGCCGTTGCTCAAAACATATTTTTTAAAATTTTTCATATTGTTAGTTTATTATTTAAATATCCTTTCAATTCTTCAATTTTAATCCTGTCCTGTTTCATTGTATCCCTGTCCCGCACCGTAACCGCGTTATCTTCCAGCGATTCAAAATCAACCGTAATGCAATACGGCGTGCCGATTTCATCCTGCCGGCGGTAGCGCTTGCCGATGCTTTGCGTTTCATCATATTCGCACACAAAATCTTTCAGCAAATCTTGATAAATTTCCTGCGCCTTTTTGGATAAATTTTCCTTTTTGGAAAGCGGTAAGACAGCAACTTTTACTGGCGAAAGCCATTTTGGAAATTTCATAACCACTCTTTTTTCTTCCTCGCCCTTTTCTGCGGTCGGAGCATCTTCTTCGTGGTATGCCTCAAGCATTGCTACTAATACTGACCGGTCCACTCCCCAAGTCGGCTCAATGACATGCGGAATAAATTTTTCGCCTGTTTTTGAATCGGTATAAGACAAATCCTCTCCGCTTTTTTCCGAATGATTTTTTAAATCAAAATCAGCGCGGTAAGCAAGGCCATACAATTCCTCCCGCCCAAAAGGAAAATCATATTCAATATCAATAGTGCGCTTAGAATAATGCGCCCGCTCGCCATCCGGAATTTCATTTTCATAAAATTTTTTAACTCCCAAATCCCGGAGCCAAACGCGCATTTCCTCAAGCCATTTATCAAAATGCTTTTCCCATTCCGATTCTTTAACAAAATATTCAATTTCCATCTGCTCAAACTCCCGCGTCCGGAAAATAAAATTGCCGGGAGTAATTTCGTTGCGGAACGCCTTACCAATCTGGGCAATACCGAACGGCAAATGCTTTCGCGCCGTATCAAGAATATTTTTAAAATTAACGAACATCCCCTGCGCGGTTTCCGGACGAAAATAAACTACATTTTCTTCACTTTCTACTGGCCCAAGAAATGTCTTAAACATTAAATTAAACTGTTTAGCTTTGGTAAATTCGCTATTGCCGCACTTGAGGCAAGTTTTCTCGATTTCACCGTCCCGATACCGCTCGTGGCACTTTTTACATTCAATTAAAGGGTCAGAAAATTCTTTCAAGTGCCCGCTGGCTTCCCAGACCTTCGGATTCATTATTAAAGCGGAATCAATGCCAACCATATCGGTCCGCTGATGCACAAAACGTTTCCACCACTCCCTTTTTATATTATTTTTAAGTTCCGCGCCAAGCGGCCCGTAATCCCAAGAATTCGCCAATCCGCCGTAAATCTCCGAACCAGGAAAAATAAAACCACGCCTTTTGCATAAACTGACTATTTTATCCATCATATCCATAGTTAAATGTGAAATGAGACAGGTTTCTTGTCGCTTGTCGCTTACGGCTGTACCACTCCACCCTGCTGGCCGACCGTCAAGTCGTCCGGAAGCGCCGTGGTTATCGGTAAATTGCTGAAAACGGCCGAGGAACCGGAAAATTCATCGGTAGCCGCAACGGTTGTCCCGCCAATAAGCGGCATGTAATTTCCTATATATTTTTTAGGCGGCACTGCCTCAACTTGAAACACGGCCTCAACCGGACCGCCAACCACACCTTGGTTGGCAGATAAATTATCCAGCCGCCAGACCACCTCGTTAGTAACGGCCCGATATTCGGGCAAAGAACCGGCATTACTTATAGGAATGCCAGCCATCTTAACATTATCCCCCAGCGGGGCACGCACTTCAATATTGGAAAAATCCGCGCCATAACCCTTTAATAGCCAATGAATTGTGTAATTGGTCGCTTCTCCGGATTTCGGCGGCATCGGCCCTTTATTCAAAATGCCGGAATCGGCATCCCTAAAATACGCTTTCGTTTCAACGGCTAATTTTCCGCCCACTTTTGTTTCCAATCGCGCTTTGCTGAATACTTTAAAAGATGCGGCTTCCACATTAACCCGTAAAGTAAAATTTTTATCGCTAAAATTTCTTATGGGGTATTGGTCCTTCAATTTAATAGTAAAATTTACCGTTCCCGCGCTACCCGGAGCGACAGAAGCCAAAGCCGGAGCGTTGACCGAATTCCATACTAAAGCATTATCAGACCCCCGAAAATTTCCAGAGGTCTTAATATCGCCCGTATCAAACATTTCACCGACCAGCTGGGCGAATAAAGAAAAATTATTTAGAATAGCATCTGTATTATTTATATAGCTGACGGTGTAATTTAAAAATTCTCCGGCTTTGGCGGTATAATCAGCATTGCCATTTACACTAATTCCCAAAGTCAATGGCGAACTGGAAATCACGGTGCTGGTGGAATACCGGTTAATAATATATTTTTGCCCGGCATAATTGGCGTAAAGGTTGGACTTAAAATCCAAAACTTCTCCCTTGACGCCAACCAGAGAACCCTTAACCGTAAATTGGCCTTCGGAATTTTTCCGCAAACCGCCCAACAGCCAAGTATCGTTATTATTGTCCGGTTCCAAAGACGAACTTTTAAAAGAAAAACTTGGTGGATATTCCAATTTTAATTCCAAATCGGGAAAATCCGTTTCCGAATCATTGCGGTAAAACACTCCTATTTCCAATTCATCGCCGCTCATAACTTCTTTTGGCGCGCTTAATTCCGCGCCAATGCCGGAAGAACGGACATTAACCGCCATACTTTCGTTCTTTTGGAACCGGGAACCAAGGGAAGAAGGCAGATAACTAAGCGCGGCTTCAAACTTTTTACTGTCTCCTTCGGAAAATATCACGACTTTATAGCTTTCCTGAATCAGCCCCCCTTTTCCGATATTGCCCAATATCCGATTATCAATATTTTTTTCCGGCGCGCTGCCCCAAAAAGCCGCACCCTCCGGCAAAACCAGCGACAGCCGCGCGTCTTCCAGAACGGCGCCGGAATTGTTGCTGAAATTAACTTTCAAATCAAATGGCGCGCCGCTCAAAACCTCTTCGGGCTCTTCCAGCGCCAAGTCCAAACCCCTACTGCCTTGAAAAATAAGAATATATAAAATACTGACGGCAGAGATTATAAACAAAACAACGATTGCCAATTTAATGAATTTTCCGCTCATAATTGCTGTAATTAAAAACTATTTAATCGTTAACCGATATAAAATTTTCTTGGCGGGGCGCTCCCAAGCCCGAACCGCAAGTACGGCAAACAAAAATTTCTTTCTCGCCGAAAAAATAGTCCGGCTTGCCCTTTCCGCATAGCTCACAGCTGGCAAAAGCCGGATTAAATCCCAAGAGTTGAAAAGCGTCCGATAATTTAAAATTTCCTTCTCCCGCGCTTAATTGATAAATAAAATTCCATAAGGCCTGGTCCGGAGTATTTTCCGGCACTGCCAAATTGATAAGCCGAACGATTTTAATTGCTTTTTTCAAATTATCGGAATTATTTATCCGGCTATTGGGCGCTTCATTGCGAAGCAGGGCATCGGTAATCTGAAATCCCCGGCCGTCAAAGTCCTTCTTGGCCGCCAGCCGGACGGTTATATAATTTAACGGCTGTAAATGCGCCGCCAGTTTGGAAGTTATTTTTCTCGCGCTTTTGGCTTTCGCGATAATTTTTCCCAAATCCCTGGTATATAAAAAAATCCGGCTGTCCGATTCGCCCAAATCCTCTTTATCAAATACAACGGCTTCAGTAACTAATTCTACCATAGATATAATATAAATTATAAACTAAATTTTGAAAAAAATAAACGCCGTTTTACGGGCGTTTTTCTAAATTTCTTAAAGTAACTTTAAGCTGATGACTATCATCAACCGAATCAGCGCGCATAACCACTCCAAGCAACACTCCTGTTTTCAAATATCTTTTAGGACTCATCAAGGAAACTATTATAATAGGCAATCTTTTTAAACCGACACTGGTCCATTTTCCTTTATAAAAAAATTGAACATCTAAAAGGTCCCACTTGATTTCGGATTCGGTTTCCAAATATCTTAACATCGGCTTATTACCAAGCACCATAACTTCTCTCACCACCAATCTGCTGTTGTTAACTTCGGCGCAACTGTATTTTACAAATTTGCCGAGAATCATGATAATCCCCGTGATGCGATTATCAATCGCTTCTCTGTCAATCGAAACAAACGCTTCATAATCACCGCCATCGGTTATTTCACAATCCTTTTTATAATCCGGCCAGTTCACCGCTGTTTGAGTAAAACTGGTTACGGCCGCCATATCAGTTTTGCCCACGCTATAATCCGCCGCCACAATCGGTTTTATAACCAATCCGATTGCCAGCAAAACCAGCATAATCGCCTTTTTCATTTCCCCTCCCGCTTGATTTTCAAACAAAATTTACTGTTTAGCAGTATACCGGATTTAATTTTGTTGGTCAACCTCTATTTAAAATAAATATAATTTTATAGAAAAAAGTAAAGCCCCAAGCAGAATTGAATTCCGCAAGGGGCTCGTGATGGGGACCGCACTCCTGTCACATAAACAGATGAACGATCCATCCAAAAAAAAGAACGTACGACGGCCTCAGAACGGCCATCACGGTTTCTTCCACGATTGTTTCGCCGAAGCTCTTCTTTTCTTTTTGGCAGTTGTGCGTCTGGTAGGTGAGGTAGCTCACCACTATGGCGACACCGATTGCCGGAACGATGTGCAGTGCAGGCGCACCGAAGGTCGGAACCACGAACCATCCCCACAGCACGCTCAAGGTGTAGCCTGTGAAGATGGAGCTGAAGACCATCAGGAACCCGGCCCCGACGATACCGCCGAGAACAGCCAATGCAGTCATGTTTGCCTCCTCAAGGTACTGAATTACCACGATTCCCTCGTGGCGGGGTGTACCGGATTTCGTGGCTCTTGCCAGTATTCCGATTCTTTTAATGATAGCATAATTACTGGCTATAAGTCAAGCCCAACAAAAAATTAGCATCTCTGCCGGTTATTTACACATATTACTAAATTATGCCTGGTTCTAATATTAGAACCAGGCATTTTGTGCAGTATTCTTGAATTAGTCCGAATGTACTTCGTTCCTCAGTATCTACGACATTTTGCCCTGAGCTTGTCGAAGGGCGAGGAAATCCCCCCGCCTGCGTGGCCGAAGCCACTTTTATGAAAATAATTTCAATAATAGAAAAAGTGAGGGCCCTAATCGGTTTTGGCTACAAGAGCCGTTCCCCGATAGCAGACGAACTGGAGTCCTTCCGAGAAAAAACCGGAAGGGATTTCCTCCACGAACTTCTGAACGGAAAGGACGGCAACTGTGTTGGGTGGCAGTTTTTCCAGAAACTCGCTCCGGACTCTCTTTTCCAGAAGATTGATCGATGGCAGGGTGGCTCCAGACCAGACACGATGACGATCGGAATGTTCCACGCCAACCACGGTGAAATCCTTTCCGCTCTTCCCGTTCAATGTCAAGTAGTCGGCCATGGATATGGTCAGAAGCTTCTCGCTATGGTCGTTCATTGTTTCCTCCTTTCAAGGTACGGTTTGACTGCATCAAGTCACCACGACTTGATTTCCTGCCATCTTAACATAATAGATAACTGGTGTCAAGCCCAACAAAAAATCAACATTTCTGCTGACTCAAATTAAAAAAGAATTGGCGGCTTCGGCATTTACCGAAGCCGCCCATAAATGCGCGCTAATACGCAAGTAATCGTTTGGCGCACTTCTCTACCTCTCGTTTCCACAAATCAGAATTCGTAGTATCAATCTCGGCAAACATAGCAAACGAAAACTTTTTAAGAATCCACTGGCCACCGCCTTGATTGACCCAGCGATAATGATGGGGAGTGCGACGCCACATCTCGCGAACTTTCACCGCGACGCCCTTTGACTGCTCACTTCCTTGCCACTTGGACTTTGCGCCGCCAAAAAAATCGTCAACGCGATTTTGGTAAGTTGCGGAAAGAACGCGGCCCACTACGACATCAAGGTCACAATGAGTGCGGACAAAAACTAAACGAACGCCTGTCTTGCGCACTTTCTCGCGAATACTTGCCCGCTTCTTTTCGTCCACAAAGTCCGAATCAAGAATGACATTGCCACCCTGCTTCACGACTTCAATGGACGCGTTTTCGGCAATTGCCCATGTTCGTTCATAGCTTTCACCTTGTTTACGAAGCCCAATGCGAATATCATCGCCCCCAATGACTGTCGCGCCGATATACTTGGCAAGCTCTTGCGCCACCGCGCTTTTACCGGAACCGACAAGGCCGATAACGGCTACGATGACTGGCTTTTCGGTCTTGCGCTTTTTAATATCAAGCTTCGCCAGAAAAGCGTCTTGAACTGTGCGTTCTTTTTCAGTAAGAATTCTTTTTCTATGCACCATAATTCCAATTATAGGCAATGGAATAAACTTAATCAACTGTTCCAGCATTTAACACCTCTATTTTTCAGTTTATTTTCAACTAAAAACGGTTACTCACCATCTTTCATTCTGTTACTATATTAGCATAAAACAAATAATCTGTCAATTTTTCCGAAAATCAACATTTCTGCCGGTTATTTACACATATTACTAAATTATGCCTGGTTCTAATATTAGAACCAGGCATTTTGTGCAGTATTCTTGAATTAGTCCGA
>MHJG01000013.1:22762-46779 GCA_001818695.1 Candidatus Harrisonbacteria bacterium RIFCSPHIGHO2_02_FULL_42_16
ATTAAATACAAGAATTCACAAAGCGAATACAAATGTATTTTATGATAAATAATGAAATGAATCAAAAAGAAATGGCCTGGAGCGTTTTGACGCGCTCCAGGCCACAGAACCACACCGACCATCGATTACTTCCCGTGGAGACCTTCGACTCCGCTGACGATCCCTTTGCCCAGTGTAAAGACCGCACTCACAGCCCAGCCGCGCTTGATCGTGGCGAGCCACTGATCGTAAGTCGCGCCCATGTCACCGAAGGCGGACGCGTTGTTGTCGGTGAGCCAGCGAGCGAGAGCTTCGAGCGTCTCCATCGCGGGCGAGATCGGCGTCCCCTCCGTGGTGGTCTCGTACATCTGGTAATGCGTGCGTTCGGCTTCCGGCCAATCGGGCATGTAGTCATGCTCCTCGGGCCGCGAACCGTCCCAGTCCTCATACATACCCGTCTGGTCGGGTTCCTTGGGCTTCCATTCGTCTCCGGAGAGGCGGTAGAAACCCTTGTTCCACTGCTCGGCTTCCTCGTCCCATTTGGCGGCGTGCTCCTTGAAGCTACCACCGATAAGCGGAATGAGGTGCCCATTCTCGTCCTTCGGATGTTCCCAGTTTACGGGAACTCTGCGAACTTCTCGACTCATGGTCTGTTCCTCCTATGTTTGGGGTTGATGGTTGATGACAATGTGCGACAAAAAATCTACTACAAATATAGCATATTCCGTACTATAAGTCAAGCCCAACAAAAAATCAGCATCTCTGCTGTCTTATGACCTAAACTCTATGAATTCAATGATTAAAAAATTTTCTCCGCCAAATTAAAACATGGTTCGAGCCGATGTGCGCGGGAGAGGATTCGAACCTCCAAGCCTTGCGGCGCTACCACCTCAAGGTAGTGCGGTTGCCAGTTTCGCCACCCGCGCGTAAAAATTATTAAACAGCGCCCACTTTCTGGCGGGTCTGCTTGCGGGACAAATCCCGAAGATAATAAAGTTTCGCCCGCGAAACTTTACGGGGCGAATTTAAAATTTGAACTTTTTCAATCGCCGGCGAATAAATCGGATAAACTTTTTCCACGGCAACGCCGGCAATCGTGGCGCGAACCGTAAAAGACGCGCCGGCTTCTTTGCCGTGCTTTCTTGCCAGCACTATGCCTTGAAACTGCGCCAGACGTTCTTTATCGCCTTCTTTAACCTTCTCAAATACCTTGACGGTGGCTCCCGGCTTTATTTTTACTAATGTCTCCTGGTCAATCATATAGCTATATTCTATATCAATTTTAAAATTGAGTCAACTAGTTAATTATGCGATAATTCAATCAATAACTTATGTTAATCTCCGACATCAAGCCCCCCTTCAAAGAAAAACTTCATAGCTTGAAAAGCAAGCCGCCGATAAAATTCCGGGGAAATTATTTTCGCGGCTTTTTTGAAAAATTGGGGGGGCAAAAAATCTTAACCAAAAAAACCGCCCGAAATATCCTTTGGGCCGCGGCAATAATAATCGGGATATACATTATTGGAGCATTAAATTTTAAAAACGAGGCCTTAAACGCTTTCCATTCTTCAATTAAAGAAATCGCCAAAATTAAAAACGCGGTTTCGGAATTAAAAACCGCGGAAATAAAAAATTCGGTAATGGCTGCCGACCGGAAAATAAAGAACTTGCAATTAAAAGCCGACACCTATGGATTATTGGGCATTTCTTCCTTATTGGGCAAAGTAATATCGCCATTGGGGCAAATTCCAGGAACTTTTAAAAATTTATCCGAGCTTGGGGATAAATCATTGGCCGTAACCCAGGATTTGGATTATCTGAAAAATAACGCCGTCCAGATGGCGGCGGGGCAAAAAGGCGGAGAACTGATTAAAATTCTAGAAAGATTGCAAAAAAATATAGCGGGAGTCGGCGAACTCAACATGGAACTTAAAAATCGGAGCTCTAAATTAAAATCGCTGACGCCGGAGCTGGCTTCTTTATACGAAATTTTTGACCAAAATTACATAGCGATAAGCTTAAATCTTTATCGCGCCACTGATTTTTTGGGCTCGCTGATTTCCTTGCTAAAAGAATCCGGCGACCAGCGCCTCCTGCTTATCTTCCAAAATCCTTCGGAAATCAGGCCAGCCGGCGGATTTGTCGGAAGCTACGGAGAACTGATTTTAAATCAGGGTAATCTCAAAGACATTAAAATCGGGGACATTTATAACGCCGACCGGCAATTGGAAGCCAAACTAATTCCGCCCAAAGAACTCCAAGGACTAACCACGAATTGGGGCGCCAGAGACGCCAACTGGTTTTTTGATTTCCCCACTTCGGCAAAAAAAGTAATTTCTTTTCTGGAACAATCAAAACTTTACAGCAAAGAACAAACGGCCTTCCGCGGCGCCATCGCCATCAACACGGAAGTGCTCAAGACCTTGCTGGAAATTGCCGGCCCGGTTGAACTGCCGGAATACGGCCTTGTCATAAACGATAAAAATTTCCTACAAGAAATCCAATACGAAGTGGAGGCCGGGCGGGATAAAAAACCCGGGCAAAATCCCAAAAAAATACTTTCAGTGCTGGCGCCGATTATCTTTGAAAAATTAAATAATCTTGGTGGCGCCCGAAAAGACGAACTAATCCGGAAATTCAAAAATCATTTCGCCGAAAAAGACATTATGATTTATTTTAAGGATTGGAAATTGCAATCTTTTATGGAAAATATCGGCTTAGCCGGAGAGGTTCTGGATTTGCCAGAACGGTTTTCCGGAGATTATCTGGCTGTGGTTAATGCCAATATCGCCGGCGGAAAAACCGACGCCTTTATGACACAGTCCCTGGAATTAAAAAGCTGGATTGCCAGCGACGGGAAAATTACCGATGAACTTTCAATCACCCGGACGCATAGCGGCGGGCAAGAAAAAGATTGGTGGTATCGGACGGATAATAAAAATTATCTGAAAATTTTAGTTCCCCCGAATTTTAAACTCTTGGAAATAAAGAATAACAGCAAAAAAACCGCCAAAGCGGCAGTAAATTATAATAAAAGCGGCTACCAATACGATACTGATTTAAAATCCATAGAAGATACAATTAAATACCGGGAGCCGCTGGCCGCCTGGATTGGCAAAGAATTTGGAAAAGAATTTTTCGGCGCCTGGCTGATTATCCCCGCCGGAGAAACAAAAACCCTGAAAGCCATTTATGAAAATGAAAGTGACCTGAAAATCCAAAGCGGATTAAAATATAAATTCATTTACGAAAAACAATCCGGCGTCAATAACTTGCTTGACTATTCCATTACCGCCCCGCCGGGATATTTCTGGGAAGAATCCGGAAAAGAAATTTTTGAATACCAAACCGAAAAACCGAAAGCGCGGGAAATAATTGAACTTACTTTATTAAAAAACTAAGTTCAAATGGTAAATCAGCTTCAAACTTTATCCTCCGACCGCCCGAGTCAGTAAACTCAATTGATTCCGCGTGTAAAAACTGGCGCGCCAATCCCTGTAATGGATTTTTATGGCCGCCGTATAATTTATCTCCGGCAATCGGATAGCCGATAGAAGCAAGATGAACCCTAATCTGATGAGTGCGGCCAGTTTTAGGCATAATCTCTAACAAAGAATATTCTTTATCTTTTAGCTTTAAAAACTTTACAACTCTGTACTCCGTAACCGCTTCTTTCCGCATTTTTTGGCTATGCACGCTCCGTTTGGTACTGCCGTTTTTTATGCCAATGGGCTTATCAATGACGCCTTGCCGTTGAATCAGCTTGCCGCAGACCAGCGCCAGATAAACTTTTTTAACAAGGTGTTTTTGAAAAAGCGACTTTAAATAATCAAAGGTCTCTTGATTGCGGGCAATAACCATAACGCCGGAAGTATCCTTATCTAACCGATGCACGATACCGGGACGCTCTGCCGGATTATCTCCCACTATTTTTACTTCCGGATAATTCTTTAACAGCCAATCAACTAATGACGGTTCGGTGTTGGATGTTCGACGTCTAAATTGCGCCTGATGAACCAATAATCCGGCCGGCTTATTGATCACTATAAAATTTTTGTCTTCATAAATGACTTTAATATCCATTTTAATATGATAACCTAAAAAGCCCCCGGTCGGGGCTTTTTAGGAAGATTATGAATAAAAGTAATGCTGTAATGTGGAATTGCGAGGATAGGTGAGGAGTCCCGATTAGCGGAACAAACCGCCCTCAAAATTCCTCATTACCTTAAATAAAACTATGGAACTGTTGATTTGGTAACGCCTGAATCTAACTCCTCCTCCACATTGATTTATAAGTGAAGATAGTTCTTGTAATATCCCTGATTAAAAGAGCTCCCACGCCCAGCACCACCAAGATAACCAATTGAACCGTAAACCTAGTCTGCGAAAAAGAAATCAGCAGATATTTCAGCACTGACCAATAACTGACGCCGGCAATCGCGCCGGTATTCTGAAGAATCATGCTCACGAATACTTTTTGAGCGAAAATCTGGAGCGCCAAAGCTATCAGAGCAACCTGAACAACCATTAGCGGAACAATCCGCCTAAAAAACCAAACCGCGTAAATTTTCCACAAAACCCTGTTTTTTAAAATTTCCAAACGGCTCATAAATCAGTGCTTAATTTTTTAAATAATCTTTTGGCGCGGAAAAGGCGCATTTTTAAGGTGGGAATGGAAATATCTTCCAGTTTACAGATGGCGTCATAGGACTTGTCGTCCAGAAAATAAAGCTTCAGCACGCGTCCCAAATGTTCCGGCATCTTATCAATAATCGCTTTTACTAATTCTTTAGCGTCATTTATGGAAGCCAGGTCTTTGGTCTCTTCCAGAGAATCGTCTTCGTATAATACCGGGTCAAGATATTCAACATTTACGCTGATCTTTTTCAGTTTCTGATAATGCGTAAAGGCGGTATTCATTAAAATCTTATAAGCCCAGCTCTTGAATTCTATTCCTTTTTGCTTTTTAAACTTGTGAGCGTATCGGTAAATTTTGGTAAAGGTCTCCTGAACGATGTCTTCCGCCTCTTCCGAAGTATGGACGATGCCCATTGCCTTCCTGATAAAAGGCACCTGATACCGATCAACTAAAACAGAAAAATAGGACGGGTCTTCCAGCGCTAAATTTAAAATTTCTTGGTCTTTTAAATCTTCTCCCATATATTATAACTATACTTAATTATCCAAAGTTTGTGCGCCCTGTAGGAATTGGACCAGCGACCTGTCGCCGTCGGCGACCGCTCTACCGAAAATTTATATAAATCCATTCTCGCCCACGTCCTGATTTCAAAAACTTTTCCCTTCTCATTGCTTCACTACGAGATAAATATTCTTCTTTAAAAATTAAGACGAACGGCCTTGTTAATGATGTATATTTACTTTTGCCACTATTATGTTCATTTAATCTTCTTTCTAAATTATTTGTTGATCCTATATAAAATCTACCATTTTTTAAACTTTTTAAAATATAAACATAAAACATAAGGTGCGCGGTAGAAGGATCGAACTTCTGACCTTTTCAATGTCAATGAAACGCTCTACCACTGAGCTAACCGCGCAATTTATTTATAATGAACTTACGTTCTGTCGCCGTCGGCGACCGCTTTACCATTAAGCTAAGGGCGCTTAAAACTCAATCGCGCAACTTAAAAAAATTATCTGTCAAGTGGGTGACGCAGGAATCGAACCTGCGACCTCTGTCTTATCAGGACAGCGTTCTACCACTGAACTAGTCACCCAAAAATTTTAGCGCTATAATCTCCTAAAATCCCAACTCTTTCACTTTATCAATCTGAAACTTAAGCGCGCTCGCCTCGTTTGATTTTCCAAAACCCAAAGCCGCATTTAAATTCTTAACCAAAAACCTGATGCTGGCCGCGCTGTAAATAATCACTATCAATAACATTAAAATGCCTATTCCCAAAAATGTCAATTCTCTTTTGTTTTTAAACATAATTTTTAATTATTGCGAAAATACCTTGCCTCTAAGCGTTGCCGCATATCCTTTTTTGTCTCCCTCGCTAAGCAAATTAAACGATTCGAAATTCACAAAATAATCGCTTTGTTCAATCAATTTAAGAAATTTGGTAAAATTTTCATAATTTCCGCTGACGGTAACAACAAAATTATTGGCGCCGGGCATGGTTTCCGTGGATTTTGTTTCGGACTCAAACGCGAATCCAAAGCCAAGGCCGTTCTTCTTCGCGAAGGACTCAAGATTTTTAGAAAATTTGATGAGCTGGTCTTTGGCGGGCAAAGCGCTATGCAGTTTCTCCAAAAGTTTCTCCGCCTGTTTGGCGTCCGCCCTAAGCAAAGCCAATGACTCCAGCGCCTTAAGCCGCTGGGCCACTTCTTGACGGCGAACTTGAATAATGGCCGCCTTCCCGGAAATATCCCTGCCTGATAATATGATAAATCCGGCTAATGCCAAAAAAACAACCGCTGACACGCCTAAGTTTTTTAAAAGCCAATGCCTAAATTCCATTTTAATCTTATGTTTTAATTGTACAATAATAAATCTTTCTATTATAGTAACCTGATATAATAATCCCAATATGGATAACAACGAAGCAAAATATTATAATGCTCTGAATGTCCTGCATAACGGAAGCTACGCGAAACTTCAAACTCTTTTAGGCGAGTTCCAAAGCTGGGAAAACGCCTATAATCAAAAATTAAAAAACGGGGAAAGCATTGACGCCGATAAAGAATGGCAAAAACTGAAAGATAAAAATATATCTTTAATAACCAAAGAAAACGCCGGTTATCCGGCGCTTTTAAAAGAAATCTCCTCTCCTCCTTTAGGAATTTATGTTCTGGGAAACTTAAGCTATAACCAGCCGGCCGCAGCCATTGTCGGAACGAGAAAAGCGTCTCCCCAAGGAAAAGAGCTCGCCTACTCTTTTGCCAAACAATTAAGCGCAGCCGGAATCCCAATAATCAGCGGCTTGGCGATGGGGATTGACGAATCCGCCCATCGCGGCGCGCTGGACGCGGAAGGAAAAACTATAGCAGTATTAGGCACGCCCTTAGACAATATCTATCCCAAACAAAACGAAAAAGTGGCGGAGTCAATTTTAGAAAAAAATGGAGCGATTATTTCCGAATACCATCTGAATTACCGGTATCATCCTTCTAATTTTCTTATCCGAAACCGGATAATCAGCGGATTATCCAATGCCGCCGTTATAATAGAAGCTCCGGAAAAATCCGGAGCAATCGCCACTGCCGGATTCGCCAACGAGCAAAACCGCGAGGTCTTCGTAGTTCCCGGAAACATAACTTCTCCAAATTACCGCGGTTCCAATAAACTGATTAAAGACGGGGCGATGCTGATTACGGATATTCAGGATATCTTTGATTATTTTAATTTTAAAAATCAGCCGGCTAAAATTGCGGCGCAAGGAGGAAATGACGATGAAAAAAAAATTATATCCATTTTTCAAAGCCATTCTTCCAAAAAAATAACTTCTGACCAATTGCTTGGTCTGGCCGGAACTAATTTGTCGAATTTAAACAAAATTTTGGCGATGCTGGTTATTAAGGGTATAGTAAAAGAATCTAACGGGGAATATTTTTTATAAATATACTTGCTGATAAAAAAATGGCTAATAAAACATTAATTATCGTTGAATCGCCGACCAAAGCAAAAACTATTTCTAAATTTCTCGGAACGGACTTTACGATTAAATCTTCGTACGGCCACATTCGCGATCTTCCAAAAAATAACCGAAAAGCGATTGATATCGCGGAGGGATTTATTCCACATTATGAAATTTCCAAAGGAAAAGAAAAAATTGTGTCCGAAATCGGAGAGCTTGCGAAAAAAGCGGATAAAGTGCTGCTCGCGACAGACCCCGACCGCGAAGGAGAAGCGATTGCTTGGCACATCAAAGAGGCCTGCGGGCTGAAAAATCCCAAACGCATTATTTTCCACGAAATTACCGAAAACGCCATCAAGGAAGCGATAAATAGTCCGCGGGATATTGATGAAAATCTGCGGAAAGCTCAAGAAGCGCGCCGAGTTTTGGACCGCTTGGTCGGCTATGATTTGAGCGGCCTTATTTGGAAAAAAGTCCGCTACGGCCTGTCTGCCGGCCGCGTCCAATCGCCGGCGCTTCGGATAATCATGGAAAAAGAGCGTGAAATCCGGGCTTTTGTGCCGGAAAATTATTGGGTGCTGACCGGAAAATTTGAAACAGAAAAAAAAGATACTATAATTTTAACCTGCGAAAAAGAGCCGACGGACGAAAGGGAAACAAACCAAATTTTAGAAATCGGCCGAAGCAATGCCTGGCGCATAACAGAAATAAAGCAGAGCGAGACCACGCGTTCCCCCCGCGCGCCATTTACCACATCCACACTCCAGCAAACAGCCAGTTCTCGACTTGGCTATTCCCCCTCCCGGACAATGTCAATCGCTCAAAAACTTTATGAACAAGGCCTTATTACCTACATGCGAACAGACAGCATGACTATAAGTAAAGAAGCCCTGCCCATAATTCATAGCGAAATAGAAAAAATCTACGGCAAAGAATATCTGGAACCGCGGGAATACAAAACAAAAAGCAAAAGCGCCCAAGAAGCGCACGAAGCAATCCGTCCGACAAAAATCGGCAAAAAAATAGCCGGCTCATCTGACGACCAGGTAAAATTATATAAACTTATTTGGGAAAGAACCATCTCTTCCCAAATGGCGGACGCAAAAATATTTAAAACAAAAGTATCCGCCAATATTGCCGAAAAAGAATTAATTCCTAATTTTTCCGTCATCGGAAGCATTACCGCTTTCCCGGGATGGCTGGCGGCAGATAAAGAAGCTCAAGGTGAAGAAATCCAAATTCCCAAATTAGCCGAAGGCGAAGCATTGAAATTGCTGAACCTGGATAGTCAAGACAAACAAACCGAACCGCCTGGCCGCTATACCGAAGCCGGATTGGTAAAAGAACTGGAAAAACGCGAAATCGGAAGGCCGAGCACCTACGCTTCCATCATTAAAACAATCAACGACCGCGGCTATGTGACGAAAGAAGGCAAAACGCTTCACCCCACCGATACCGGCGAAGTGGTCAGTGATTTCCTGGAAAAATATTTTGCTCAATACATCAGCGATTCCTTTACCGCGGAAATGGAAAATAAACTGGATGCGATTGCCGACGGCAAAGAACGCTATGAAGAAATGCTAAAAGATTTTTACGGGCCGTTTTCAAAAGACGTCAAATCAAAAGACAAAATTGAAAAAATTACCAATCTCGGCGAAGCAGACCCGGACATCAAATGCCCGGTTTGCGGCGGCCGAATGGTCATTAAGCTGTCTAAAAACGGCAAGTTTTTAAGCTGCGCTAATTTTCCAAAATGCGCCGGCGCCAGAAAAATGGACGGCGCCATTATGGAAGGGCCGAAAGAAACCGGTGAAATATGTCCCGAATGTAAAACTGGAAAACTCGTAGAACGCGAAGGTCGTTTTGGAAAATTTATTTCCTGCAATAATTATCCGAAATGCAAATTTATTAAAAAAAGCCCTGAAGAAGAAGCGAAAGCAAAAACCGGGGTAAAATGCCCGAAGTGCAGCGATGGCGAAATTGTGGAACGTCGCGGCAGATTCGGCCCGTTTTATTCCTGCTCCAATTATCCCAAATGCGATTTTGCGATGAATTCCAAACCAACCGGAAAAATCTGCGAACTTTGCAAATCTCTAATGATGGAAGGCACGAAAACAATACCCGAAAGATGCTCAAATAAACTTTGCGCGAATCACAATCCGCATAAACTTGATAAATAGAATGACTTTATCACTTATGTATCCATAGGTCAGAGACTGATTATGTCCCTATTAGGCGCCGAAATTTAAATCATATTTCAAATTCATGAACTGAGACATTTTTTATAGGAAAAACCTTTCTATATTCCAGTTTTAAAAAAAGAACGTACATCATGCGAATAATATCCGCATGGGTTACTATAAGAATATTTTTTTGGGGGTATTCAATTTTTATTTTTTCTATAAATTTTATGACTCTCCCCCTAACATCATCACCAGACTCACCTTCCCATTTAGAATAATTAAATCCCAAACTATTATTAGCTTGAGCATCTCCTTGTTTTTTAAATTGCTCAAGTGGTTTTCCGGAAAAGGAGCCATAATCTCTGTCTTCTAATAATTTATTTGTAATTATAGATATTTTCAATGTCTCTCCTATTATTTTTGCTGTTTCAAGTGTCCGCTTCATAGGAGAAGAAATGATAGTATCAAAATTATTTGACCTAAGCTTATTCGCCATATCACCGACTTCTTTTTTGCCCCCAGCACTTAATTCTTCAAAATACGACGGGAATAATTTTTTTGTGTGCGCTATTGATTCAGCATGTCGTATAAAAAATAATTTCATATAGCATCAACATATTAAATTTACAATAATTTCATTTGCAATATATTCGGGTCTAATCTCGGAGGTGTCAAAAATTGGCGTACCTAAAGGCACAAATGATTTTTTAAATAAATTTTCGAGAAATATGCTTTCATCTGTAACTGAAATCTCAGTACCTTTTTGTTTAGCATCCGCAATTCGCTCACGAAAACGCTGAAGTAATATCACAGTCGGCGCGATCAGCTTGATAGGAATAAATTTATAGCCGTATTTTTGTGCGATTTTATAACAATAAAAATATTCCGCTTCGTCTTGGAGAGAAACATCTAGTAATATAGGGATATATTTTGAGCATATGACCTCAAAGAGACCAAATGTTATTTCTTTAATAAGAGATCGGTGTTTATCTCTATGATAACCAGCCAATTGCCATTTTAATTTATCATACGACACGGTATATATGTCGGGTAATTTTTCAGACAGGGCCTTTGTTAAGGTAGATTTACCTGCGCAAGAAGTAGCAATAGGATAAATAACAAATCTTTTTAATTCCATATATATATATTACAAAACTTTCTTAGTATTTACCAACTAAATATAATTGGAATCAAATTTTTTGAATCTATTAGATTTCAGTACGACACTAAACAATTGAATATATACAACTCGATAGAACTAAACAGTGTAATCCGCTCCCCTGTTCGGATATAATGAACAGATGCGAGCTATAAAAATAGAGTCCTTAATTAAAGAAAATGCCTTGATAAAAAAGGCCTATGATATTTCCAAACAAGCCCACGAGGGACAAAAACGCCGAACCGGAGAACCGTACTTTAACCATGTAATGGCCACGGCGGAATTTATCGCCGGCTGGGGGCTTGACCAAGACAGCATCATCGCCGGCTTGCTTCATGACATCGTTGAAGATACCGGTTATCCGCTGGAAAAAATTAAAGAAGAATTCGGCGAAGAAGTAGTTTTTTTAGTTGACGGCGTTACTAAATTGGGAAAAGTTAAATACCGGGGCGTGGAACGGCAGGTGGAAAATCTGCGAAAAATGATTCTGGCGCTCAGCAAAGATATCCGGGTGATTATCATCAAACTGGCTGACCGCCTGCATAATATGAAAACACTTAGCGCCTTGCCGCCCCAAAAACAAAAAAGAATTGCCTTGGAGACCATGGAAATTTATTCCCCGCTTGCCTACCGGCTCGGAATGCAGAATGTCAGCGGAGAATTGGAAGACCTGGCTTTCCCCTATATTTATCCGCGCGAATATAAATGGCTGATAAATAATGTTAAGGAAAAATACCGAGAACGCGAGCGCTACGCCGAAAAAGTGAAGCCAGTCGTCTTGGAAGCCCTTCAAAAAGCCGGCATAGAAACAATAAAAATCGGGTCGCGGGCAAAACGCTATGCCAGCTTGTACAAAAAATTACTCCGCTATGATATGGATACAGATAAAATTTACGACCTGGTGGCCCTTAGAATTATTGTTAAAACCGTAGCGGACTGCTATGCGGCGCTCGGCGTTATCCATCAGCTTTGGCCGCCACTCCCCAACCGGATTAAGGACTACATTGCCCTGCCGAAACCGAACGGCTACCGGAGCATCCATACGACGGTATTCTGCGTTGATAATAAAATTATAGAAATCCAGATACGCACCCAAGAAATGAACGAGGAGGGAGAAACCGGCATCGCGGCGCATTGGGCTTACGAACAAAGCAAGGATTCCAAGGCCTACCAAGACAAACGCTCGGTCACGGCCGACAAAAAAGAGCTTCAGTGGGTCAACCAGCTCCGCAATTGGCAGAAAGAATTCAGCAATTCAGAAGAATTCTTGGAATCGCTGAAAATAGATTTTTTCAAAGACCGAATTTTCGTTATTACGCCAAAAGGCGAAGTGATAGATTTGCCGGTGGACGCGACGCCGGTAGATTTCGCCTATCAGATACATACCGAAGTGGGAAACAGCTGTACCGGAGCGCGGGTAAACGGCAAAATAGTTCCATTGGAACACCGGCTTAAATCCGGAAATTTGGTGGAAATTCTCACACAAAAAAATAAAAAACCGTCCGAGTCCTGGCTGGAATTCGTTAAAACCAGCAGCGCCCGCAACCATATCCGCGCCGCTTTAAAAACCAAAGAAACACGGCTGGCAAAAAAAGAGCCGAAAGAAACGGAATTGAAAATTATTGTGGAAGACAAGATGGGCCTCCTAAAAGACATTACGGCCGTTATTTCCCGCTCGCATGTAAACATTGCCGGCATCAACACCGCCCCAAGCGCTAAATTTCTTACGCTCAAAATCCGCTGCGATACCGCCAACAAAGGAAAAATTGAAAAAATTGTTTTAAAACTAAAAAAGTTAAAAGAGGTGAAAAAAATCAGTTATCAGCTTATATAGAAAAATCTTCTTTTGGTTCGGACAAATCCGGCAATGCCGCCTCGCTTATCCCATTTTTACTTTTCACTAATTTATCAATAATTAACTGCAATTCCTCCGGAGAATAAAAACTGATAGTCAATTTTCCGCCCTGGCCTTCTTTTTGCACTCTTACTTTAGTGCCGAGCGCTTCGCGCAACTGTTCTTCCGCGTACTGGAGCTCCGGGTCCGGCG
Organism: Candidatus Harrisonbacteria bacterium RIFCSPHIGHO2_02_FULL_42_16; assembly: GCA_001818695.1. Taxonomy (GTDB): domain Bacteria; phylum Patescibacteriota; class Minisyncoccia; order UBA6257; family 02-FULL-45-10c; genus 2-02-FULL-42-16. The sequence continues at coordinate 35,732 of MHJG01000013.1, forward strand.
GCAAGAACGGAACAGCCGGAGTTTTTTCTTTTGTCTGCTGAATGCGGGCGCGGAGGTCCCGAACACTAAAATTATTCTTCAGTAAATCTTCAAAAATGTTCTGTTGTTCTTTTAAATCAGAAACAGCCAGCAATAGGCGCGCCTGGCTCTCGTTAATGCTGTTTTTAGACACCGCTTCCTGTATTTGAGACGGCAAATTCAAAAGGCGGACGGAATTCGCCACTACTTCTCGGCTTTTACTCACCTTCACCGCGATTTCTCTCTGGGTAAGGCCAAATTCCTGAAGTTTAGCGTAAGCTCTGGCGGTCTCAATGGGATTCAAATTTTCCCGCTGAATATTCTCAATAATCGCCAGTTCCAGCCGTTCCCGTTCTGTCGGCAAAGCCCTGACCATTGCCGGCACCCGTTCCAAACCGGCCATTTTCGCCGCCCGCAAACGCCGCTCTCCGGAAATCAAATGATACTCCACTGTTGTTCCAAAATCCGTCGGCGCCTCATGCTTAGTTACCACCAATGGGTGCAAAATACCGAATTCCCCGATAGAACTGGCTAATTCTTTCAGCGATTCCTCGTTAAAGTCCCTTCGCGGCTGAAGCGGGTTGGGCTTTATCTTATCTACTTCAATATGAAAAACCGGGTCTGGCAATTTTGATTGCGGCTGAAATTGATTATTAAGCATAATACTATTATAATACAAAAAATGCCGGGGTGGCGGAATGGCAGACGCACAGGTTTCAAAAACCTGCGATCGCAAGGTCATGAGGGTTCGACTCCCTCCCTCGGCACCACGTAGGAAATCATGTTAAGATAACGGCGGAGCCGCACCGCTCAAAACCGCAAAAGAACCCGTAGAAAAACATCGGCTCGAACCATATTTTAATTTTGGGGGAAAGAAAAATTTTCATGAGGATTTAGGAGTGAAAAATGGCCTGAAATAGGGCTGTTTTTGTTTAACACCGCGACACTTGACAGGTAGAGTATTATCTGCTATCATAAATGGCAATATCAGGCACGTTGCTTGGTGTGCTCTGCCGCGAGAGTGTCGCGGTAAGTCGTACTTTGAAAGGAGAAACGAATGAAAAGACTGACCAGCCTTTTGGCTCTGGTTGTTGCTATCGCGTTCTTTGCTGGATGCGATCAGCAACCGAATCAACAGTCGCGGCAAGTTGTTGCAGCTCCGGTGGAGAAGCCGAAACCGGATGTGTCTGCAGTTCTTGCGAACGCAACCGAGCTTCGAGAAGAGAAGCTGTTCCTCGTAACCCTCAAGTTCGAGAAAGAACAGTTCACTCTCGATCTCTGGGCACACGCGAAGAACGCGATGGTGGCGGAATCTCGGACCCTTATCGTTGGCGAACGAACCTTCAACGAATACCAGATCGGGCAGAAGGTCTCAAGCAAGGGCGACGGCTGGGGTTTCGTCTTTAATGGCGAAATCGCCGAGTATGTCGTGCGTCCCACGGAGAAGAAGGTCGAAAGCCAGTACTTCTGGGCGGATAGAAACGGAGCGCAGACCGAGATCAACAAGGAACAATACGACGAGGCGATGCAACAACTGCGCTCTAGTGATCGCCAACTGCTTACCGTTCCGTTCGCTGGTGTTGCACGAACCTACGTTCTGGGAAAGCCGCTTGCGGAATACCAGTTCGTGGACCGTCAGCCGCTCAATCGTTACTTCGTGACTATTCGGGTCGAGAACTCCACGTTCACGCTCGATCTCACGAAGCACATCCGCAACGCGGCGAACACTCACGACGTCACGCTCGAAGTTCCACGCGAGGTGTATGAGAAGACCGGCAACGCCTGGAACGCGCAACTGAGCACTGGCTCGCTTATCGTGAAAGGTCGCTTGTCGGAACTTCGCGGCAAGGTGACCAAGAAGTGGTCGGAGGTGGACAATGGCTATCAGCTTGCGAAAACCGCCGACGGCCAGCAGTTCGTCATCCCGAAGTGAGAGTGCAAGCTCTCCCAACCGAGGGTGGAAAGTTATCAAACTTTCCACCCTCTTTTCTTTTTGTAATAATTCAAAGAACAAGGAATTTGCCGACAAGACTGAAATTCGTTAGAATTTCAGTAAATCCGAATCCGCCAAAGAAAAACTTGAAATTATCATTCGTGCGGCTCCGCCGCCTTTCCGGATTTTCGCGGGGGGACCTTCTCGCCGCCGCAGGCGGCGAAAGCGGTTCGGACTAATTCAAGTATTCTGCACCACGTTGGAAATCATGTTAAGATAACGGCGGAGCCGCACCGCTCAAAACCGCAAAAGAACCCGGAGAAAAACATCGGCTCGAACCTTATTTTGTAAAAGCAGAAAAGAAAAATTTTTCAAACACTCCCAAGGGACGGCACTTGCCGCCTCTTGACTTTTATGGCGTAATATGCTAAGCTTGAATATCGTTGAAAATACGTAATTCAACGAACTCCGCGGCGAGAGGGTCGCCGTAATCCAGTACCTTAAGGAGGTAAACCGATGAAGACGAAGAAGTTCCATCTCGGCGATGTGTTGAGCATCACCACGAGTCGGCTCGTCTCGCCGCGCCACATGGACGGCGTGTACGACATCCTGAACTTCATGACCGGCGACGACCTGTTCACACACCAGCTTCCCAGGGCGAGCGACGAGTGCAAGCCCCACCTGCTGGAGCAGTTCCCGCAACTGGTGGCAGTGGACGCTTCCGGCGTGAACGGCAAGAACCACGTGCAGTGGCTCGCCAAGCAGGTCGCCAAGTACGGCGAGGAGTTCGAGGTGAAGCCGATCCCGAAGGGCACGCACCAATTCAAGAATCCGATCGCGGAAGCGGCGGAGGTGATGGGCGGGCCCGAGAAGGTCATCGTCGTTCAGACCGACTAAGCGAGGCCATCGTGTCTCGCGCCCGGGCCCCTTGCGGATTTTTCGCACGGGGCCTTTCTCTTTTTTATTTTTTGAATTAGGAATTTTCATAAAAGAATTTGCCGCCAAAGAAAAATTGGAAATTGTCACCCTCCTTCGCTGAAGCTTCGGCGGGCAAGTCGGCGCAAGGGGGATTTCCTCGCCCTTCGACAAGCTCAGGGCAAAATGTCGTAGATACTGAGGAACGAAGTACATTCGAATTAATTCAGGAATAGAGCGCCACTTGTGATTTAAATATCTTTATGCTATATCTTATAGCATGACTACTAAACCAAAAACTAAGGCTTATTTTATTGTTGAATTTGATCACGAGGATGACGGACGTTGGATTGCCGAAATTCCGAAACTTCCCGGAGTAATGGCATACGGCCCTACAAAAAAAGAAGCGCTACAAAAAGTGTATGCTATTGCCCTTAGAACAATCGCTGACGGAATAGAACGGGGCAAAGTCCTCGCGCCGGTTACTCGGTTATTCAATTATGAAGTGGCGCGCCGTTAAGGCATCGCGCGTTTTGAAAGCGCTGTTTTCTATCGGCTGGCGAGTGAATCGCCAACGCGGTTCGCATAGAATATTGAAGAAAGCCGGATACCCGAATGTTACATTTGCATTTCATGAAAGTGAGGAAATTGGATCGCGCATGCTAAGCCGCATCGCAAAACACACCGGCCTCACGCCCGAGGATTTATAGACGAGTTGCTGAGGGCTTTTTTGTAAAAACAGTTAGCTCGCCTGCCCGCCATAGCTTTAACGTGAGCGTGAACCATATTTTAATTTTGGAGGAAGAAAATTTTTTAATCCTGGAATCCATAAGATTTAAACCTCAAAACAGCAGAGATGCTGATTTTTTATTTGGGCTTGACGCATAGACCATATTATGCTACGCTTATGGTGGCTTAGTAATCGGGTCGTTTCGACTCGATGGCACATTCCAAAATTCAAAACTGGAGGTGAACGATGAAGGTCAAAACCGCCGTGCTTTGGTGGCTCGTCAACAACAAGGAACACGAGTCGTTGACGGACAAGGACAAGACGATCGAAGCTCTGATGCCGCTCGTCGAGGCGCTCTTCCCGGGCATCAACTACTATTCGATTACCGGCTTCAGCCAGGTGATGCGTGACTGCGTCATTCCGGTCCTCAAGAAGCGGTTTTCGGAGCTGCTGACTACTCCCGCAGAGGCGATCAAGCCCAAAGCAACAACCGAGATCGCCAAGGTGCTTCCATCCAAGGGGTACGAGTGGCAGGAAAGCACCAAGTGGAGGTCCAAGTTCGAGAAGATCTTGGCCGCCGCCTGACCGAACTCTGATCATAGCCACAACATCAAGGGCTCCCCACGAGAAATCGTGAGTGGAGCCCTTTACTTTTTGATTTATCTCAATATTTTTCATATAATAGATTTGTATTCGCCTTGCGAATTCTTGAATTAAATGCCGCCAAAGAAAAACTTGTCATCCCTTCGGGAGATCACCCGTAGGGTGAAAATTGTCACCCTCCTTCGCTGAAGCTTCGGCGGGCAAGTCGACGCAAGGGGGATTTCCTCGCCCTTCGACAAGCTCAGGGCAAAATGTCGTAGATACTGAGGAACGAAGTACATTCGAATTAATTCAGGAATACTGCATCAAATGTAACTTGTTCGGAATTGACTGCTCCGCGTGGCGAGTACGCCGCGCTCCGCAGGGCAAAATCCGCTTTTGTTTTTGCCGTAAAATCCCATATATAGTTATAATCAGCAATGTTTGGTTCTAATATTAGAACCAAACAAGATTTTAGTAATGTAAAATTCCTCGGCCCTACAGCCGTGGTTTTTTATATTTTAAGCTTCATATATCTACCACTATGCTATAGCATAGTGGTAGATATATCTCCTTATCCACGACTTTAAAGACCACAAATTTATAAAGTATTTTGGCGTATAAAAATTAACGCGCAATATCAATGCCACTAATCATTCAACAAGTTTATGATAAACCATTTGACATCGGCGGGCTTTATTTGGAATAATAAAAATAGCGACTTTGATTAGGAGATAATATGAATACTCAAGCCGATTCTATCCCCGATATGAAAAATGACTGGAAGCTGACCGAAGAAAAACCGTTAATTTTTATGCCTAAAGACGGGCTGGATAAAGACAAAGAGTTTGAGGCGGGCACCAAATGTTTTTACCAAAATCCCCTTGCTCCGGAAGAAACCGGAGAAAGTTTCGGAGTTTTCAACCGAGAACCGCAAGCGAAAACCTGGTTGTTAAAAGATAAAATCCGCCGAAGCGCTCTTTTATTGAATTCGGGTTGGGTTGCGGGAGCAGACGGAGCCAGTATCCGTTTTCACGCGGAACCAGAAAAGGACATCTTAAAAGAGGTGGAAATTAGGCTTGCAAAAAAAAGAGAGGATGTCCAGTTGAGCAATGGAATGTCCGGAATTTACTGGCAAATATCAATTAAAAAATAAAGCAACGAAAAAGACCCATTCAAAAGGGTCTTTCTTTTTTTGCCTATATCAATCAACTTTCTTAAAATTCAAAATATATTTTTCAACAATTAAAAAACTAAAAAAAGCAACAGCGGCTCCGCCGGCGATATCCAGCGGCCAATGGACCCCGGCAAAAACCCTTGCCAATCCGATTGCCGAAGCGCCGGCAGTCAGATACCAGCCAAATTTTTTATTTACGGCAAAAATAGAAAAGGCGAGCGCGAAAAAAAACGCGGCATGGCCGGAAGGAAAAGAGCCGTTAGCCGAATGATTAATTAATTTGGTTACTTCCAATATGGCAAATGGCCGCGGCTTATCATAAAAAAACCTGATAAATTCCGAAAGAATTCCCCAGGATAAGATAATAGTCAATGCAGAAAATGAGAATTGCCGAATTTTCGCTTTCCAGCCGGACAAAGAAAAAATCGCGTATAAAGCCGCCGCCAGCAAAATATAGCCGAAATAAGACGCAAAAAAAACGGCCAAAAAATCCAAAAAACCGCTTTTTCCGGCAAAACTATTAATTAAGATAAAAAGATTCTGCTCCATATTGACCGATTCAAACCTACAAACTTTTATCCAAATCTACAAACAGTATGCGAATGGCTTACCAATGGCCACATTTAAATAAACTTTGTGGATTCGGATATTGTTCGTAGGTTTGGACGCTACCTTCTTGTAAACGGCAACAGTCCCAAATACCTTGCCCGTTTGATTGCCTCCGCCAAAAGCCGCTGATGCTTAGCGCAGGTATTGGTAAATTTCGGGTCAATGATTTTCGCCTGCCCGGAAATAAATCTCCTCAATAACCCCGCGTCTTTATAATCAATCTCTTTAAAATTTTGTGAGCAAAAGTAGCACTGAAGCATGTAATTTAACTGCTAACTTAAAATGGCAAATCTTCTTCTTTAATTTCTTCTGGCGGCAAATTATCCGCATCTTCAATATTGACAGTCGGCAAACTTTGCGCGGATTCCCCGCTATCGCTTTTTTTATCTCCGGCTTTTGGAGCAAATCCGTCTCCTGAATTTTTAGCGGCGGGGCGAGGGCCTAACTGCATCCGTTCACAAATAATTTCCGTAGTACGGCGCTTCTGGCCGTCCTTGCCTTCCCAATCGCGCGTCTGCAATCTGCCTTCTATTAAAACCAAACTGCCTTTTGTTAAAAACCGGCTGGCTACCTCCGCCTGCCTTCCCCAAATCACGATATTATGAAATTCCACCGCTTCTTTTTTCGCGCCGGAAGCGTCATTCCAAACCCGATTAGTGGCAACGGAAAAACTGGCTACCTGCGCGCCGCCAGCCGTAGAACGGAGCTGGGGGTCAGCCGTTAATCTTCCTAATACAAAAACTTTATTAAGATTCATATATGTTTACAACCGACACCAATTACGAATAAGACCCGAATGACTCTAATAAAATTCGTAAATTCGTGTGTAGTTAGTATATTAGTGTCGCATTAATTATTTAAGTATTTCTTCCAATTTTTCTTCCAACGCTTCGTTAGTCAACGCCCTGTTGCTAGAAACACTGGGGCTGACTGCTTCCGGCGCCCGCTCTCTCTGCTGCCTAAAACCACTCCTTGATTTTAACGCTCTTTCCTCTCTTTTCCTAATAGGCGGCGTTATCACTAAAAATCGCAAAACTGTTTTATCCAATTGAAGCGTTTTGGCGACTTTTTCAATGGCTTCCGGCAAAGAACGGAATTGCAAAAAACCGAAATACGCCTGTTTATTTTTCTTAACAGGATAAGCCAATTGAATTTGCGTTACCGGAGATTGGTAAAAAACTTCTGCTCCGTGCCTATTTAATGTCTCTCCCACTGCGGTTTCCGACCCCTTGTCGACAACCAAAAAAGAAAGTTCATAGTCCCTTTTGTCGGGTTTTATTAAATCCATAACTTATCTACTTTATCAAAATTAATAATCTTTGTCCAGAACTCATAATTGCTATTCACTTTTCTTATCATTATCAGAATCTCTGTTTTCACCGCCATCAGAATCAAAAACTTCGAATCCGGTGCCTACCGGTATAAGCCGGCCGATAATAACATTTTCTTTTAATCCCCTAAGCACATCAATCCTGCCTTCGCTGGCGGCCGTAACCAATACTCTAGCCGTCTCTTGAAAGGAAGCGGCGGAAAGAAAACTTTGGGTGGATAACGCCACTTTGGTAACTCCGAGAAGCAATTGCTGGGCTTTAGCCGGCTGTTTGCCGGCTTTCTTGGCTTCTCTGTTCATTTCTAAAAATCGCGATTTTTCCACGACCTCGCCGCCCACAAATTCAGTGTCACCGGGATTTTTAATCCTTACTCTTCCGAACATCTGGCGGACAATTATTTCCACATGCTTATCGTTGATGGTCGCTCCTTCCGAAACATAAATTCTCAATACTTCATTAATAATATATTTTTCCACCGCCCGGCTGCCTTTTAACGCAAAAAGTTCTTTTAAATCCAGCGCCCCCTCGGAAAGCTGAGCGCCCTTCTGCGCTTTATCTCCGATTTTAACAAAAATTTCAGAAAATCGCGGTACGCTGTATTCATAAATTTTTTCTTTCTTGCCCTTGCCGCCGGCAGCCGCTTTAATACTGATTATTTTCAAAAGCCCTTTTTCCTCAATATTGGACACCACGCCTTCTTCTTCCGCCAAAAAGGCGCGGCCCTTGGGAATCCGGCTTTCAAAGATTTCTTCCACCCTCGGCAAACCATGAGTTATGTCGCCGCCAGCCACGCCTCCGGTGTGGAAAGTACGCATAGTTAACTGAGTTCCCGGTTCGCCGATTGATTGCGCGGCAATAATGCCCACTGCGGTGCCCCGTTTTACCAGCTGGTTATTTCCTAAATCAAATCCGTAGCACTTCGCGCAAACTCCGTATAGTGCCTTGCAAGAAATCGGAGACCGCACTTTCGCCTGACTAATTTCCGATTCTTGAATCGCCTCGGCGATTTTCTTATCAATCAACTCTCCTTCCTTAACAAGAATTTTACCGCCTGATTTTATATCTTCCAGCGCCGTTCTGGAAAACAAGCGGTCTTTAAAATTAAGCCCGAAACTGGCTCCCTCGGCGCGGCTGATTTCAATACCCTCCTTAGTCCGACAATCATTTTCCCTGACAATCAGATCCTGGGCGACATCCACGAGCCGCCGGGTTAAATAACCGGCCGAAGCAGTTTTCAAAGCGGTGTCAGTCGTCCCTTTCCGCGCTCCGTGAGTGGAAATAAAATATTCCAACACGCTCAATCCTTCTTTCAAAGAGGACTTGACCGGCAGCTCAATGGTTTCGTTTTTAGGATTAGCCACAAGCCCCTTCATTCCCATCATCTGGACCGGCTGGGCCCAAGAACCCCGGGACCCGGAATCAATAATTGAATATACCGGATTATTGGCATCCAAAGATTGCGGAACCAATTTGCTGATAATCTCTTTGGTCTTTTCCCAAATTACTAAAATCCGGGAACGCCTTTCTGAGTCGGTTAAAAATCCGTTCTGGTATTGTTTATTGACCAGCTCCGCTTCCTCTTCCGATTTTTTAATAATCTCCGGTTTTTCTTTAGGCGGCACCAAATCTCCCATTGACCAGGTAATGCCGGAACAGGTCGCATATTCAAAACCCAGTTTTTTCATTTCGTCAAGATAAAAACTGGACTTATCCGTGCCATAAATATGGATAATGTCGCTTACTATTTTTGAAATATCCCCCTTCCTAAGCATCTTGTTGATATATCCGAAATCATTAGGAAGAATATGGTTAAAAATTATTCTTCCGCAGGAAGTTTCCATTTGTTTGCCGCCATCAATCGCTTTAATCGCGGCATTAACCGCCACTTTTTCATTTTCATAAGCAATAATGGCCTCATCAAAACTGCTGAAACTCATGCCCGCCCCCTTGACGCCGCTGACTATCTTGGTCAAAAAATAAATTCCCAAAACAATATCCTGGGTCGGATACACAATCGGGTCGCCGGTTGCCGGCTTAAGAAGATTATGGCTGGAAATCATAATTTCCGACGCTTCTTTTTGCGCTTCCGCGGATAACGGCAAATGAACCGCCATCTGGTCTCCGTCAAAATCCGCGTTAAAAGCGGTGCAGACCATCGGCGGAATTTTAATGGCCAATCCCTCAACTAAAACCGAGCTGAAGGCCTGAACACCAAGTCGGTGGAGAGTGGGGGCGCGGTTCAATAAAACTTTCCTATTGGCAATCACTTCTTCCAAAATTTCCCACACTTCCGGCGGCGCCTGCTCTATAAGGCGGTTGGAATTGCGTATATTGTGCGCCAAGCCCCGCTCAATAATTTTATTGATTACAAACGGCTTAAAAAGCTCCAAGGCCATTTTTTTAGGCAATCCGCATTTATCAAGTTTCAATTCCGGGCCGATAACGATAACCGAACGGCCGGAGTAATCAACACGCTTGCCGAGCAAATTCTGCCGGAATCTTCCGGTCTTTCCCTTAAGCTGGTCGGATAACGATTGGAGCGGCCGGCGCTGGCTGGACATCTGCTGGGAGCCAAGACGAGCGGAATTATCAATCAAAGCATCCACGGATTCCTGAAGCATCCGTTTCTCGTTGACAACGATAACGTCGGGAGCGTTCAATTCCAAAAGTTTTTTCAAGCGGTTATTCCGATTTATGACGCGGCGGTATAAATCATTCAAATCAGAAGTGGCGTAACGGCCGCCGTCCAGCGCTACCATCGGACGCAAATCAGGAGGCAAAACCGGCAAAACAGTTAAAATCATCCACTCAGGTCGGATATTTTCTTTAATCATTGATTTAATAATTTTCAAGCGCTTCAGCAAGCGGCGCTCCTGAATCGTATCTTCATAAAGGCCGACTTCCGCCTCAATCTTTTTGGCGGTTTTTTCCAAGTCCATTTCTTCCAAAATTTTACGCAAAGCTCCCGAGCCGGTTTGGGCCTCAAAAACATCTCCAAAACGCTTGGAAAGATTGGCAGCTTCCGTTTGGCTTAAAATCGCTCCCACTTTCAACGATTCTATTTCTTTTTTTGTCTCAGACAAACCGGAGCGCAATTCCGAGGTCTTAACTTTTTCTTTACGGGCGGTTTTTTTTCTGGATTCAAATTCCTTTTCCAATTCTTTAAACGCCCTCTTTTTATTTTCTTCATTAACGGAAGTTATCACATAAGAAGCGTAATAAACCACTTTTTCAAGCTTGGGCACCGGCAAATCCAAAAGCAAGCTTAATTTTGACGGCGCAGTTCTTAAAAACCAAATATGGGTGACTGGCGTCGCTAATTTAATGTCGCCCATCCGTTCCCGCCGGACTACTGACCTGGTTACTTCAACGCCGCAACGGTCGCAAATAATTCCCTTATAGCGGATTCGCCGATATTTTCCGCAATAACATTCCCAGTCCTTAGTCGGACCGAAAATATTTTCCGCGAAAAGGCCGTATTTTTCCGGCCGCTGAGTCCGGTAATTAATGGTTTCCGGCTTGGTAACTTCTCCGTGAGACCATCTTAAAATTTCTTCCGGAGACGCAATTTTTAATTTTATAGCTTTAAAATTTTCCATCCCTCACCCTTAAAGGACCGCAGCGCGGCTGCGATATCCTGATATTAATTTAAGACCTTTGGTTAAAATTGTTTCTTTTAAAAATTTCATATTTTGTAATAATTTTTTAGTCCCTCACCCTTAAAGCACTCCAATTTTTACGACGTTATCATTA
>MHJG01000014.1 GCA_001818695.1 Candidatus Harrisonbacteria bacterium RIFCSPHIGHO2_02_FULL_42_16
AACCGCATAATAATGATCTCCTAAATTTGATTTCCCCGGGCGGGCTTCTAAAAGATCAGGGATACCGACCCAGTGTTCACTCATCAACACGCCATGATAAATATTTTTCCCTTTTTTCATCAGCTCCACCGTCGCCAAAAAAGCTTCATCTAAATCTTTAAATAAAGCCGTATTAATTTCCTCAAACTTGCGAGAAGCGATAATTTCTTTTTCATGCCGCAAACCGTCTTCATAAATCATTTGCATCAAAGGAGGCACGGCTTTTTTCTTTTGCTGGTCTTCGTACAGGTCATACCAGATCCAATGCGGACACTGAAAAAACTTATAGAAATGCTCGGCGGTTAACTTTTGTTTCTGTTCCGGCATAGTTTATTTATTTTCCTTCTTTATTTCCCAGCGTTTGGGAATATAACGAGAGTTCCATAAACCAGTTTGAGCGTAAGCCATCAGGCCAAAGGTGGCAAGATTAATCAAACCGGGCACGGCGCGCCAAATCACCTTCACAAAAAAATCTCCATCTTTTCCCAAGCGTGGGATGTCACGAAATCCCATTTCTTCGATACGCTCTGTCTGCTTATCCCAAAAAATAATAGTAAGACCGGGGACTAACTCTTTATGGTCTGGCACTTTCCAATCCCGTTCTTCTACTAAATAAGAATCCCTAAATCCTTCACGAAATTCCCCCTCCGAAGGCGGCGGCATTTCGTCATCCTCTTTTCCTAATTGACCTGTTGGCTTTTTTATTTTGGCTCTTCTTTCTTCTTCAGTCTCTTCAATTAAAGATTCGATTTCTGGAAAAGTATTATAGAACTTTTCTTTTAAAACAGTTAAGGCGACACTTCTCCTGCTCAAATTCCGGTAAAGAGTCGAGCTTAACTGCTCAATGGTTTTGTTTAATTCTTCCATCAGCATGCGGCGAGCCAAGAGGTAATCTGCGTTTTCAATCTCCGGACGGATTATTCTGTAGATGGCTTTAAAACGAATTTCCTTAATTTTTTCAGCCACCGTTTCCCAAAACAGTTTTTCGGCCCATACTTCCGAAAAGCCATTTTTAACAACTTCTTTTTCAAAATAATCAAAAACCGGAGCAATATCCCGATCGCTTTCTCCGGTCTCAAGCGCATCTACGCTCTGCATTGAATCGGCTACTTCTTTTTTGAGTGCAGCATATTTTTCCGAATCCAAAAATTCCTGCTGCACCGATTTTTTCTCTGTAATCTGTTCTGGCATATTTTTAAAACAAGGTTCGACCTTGGATCTTTAAAAAGGTCGAACCTTGTTCAAGTTTTAAATTTTTAAACTGATTTTCTTAATCACATCCCCTTGCTTGATTTTCAACACCACATCCATTCCTTTGGTTACTTTTCCAAAGACAGTGTGTTTACCGTTCAGAAAGGGCTGGTCTTTGGTGGTAATAATGAAAAACTGGCTGCCGTTGGTATTGGGACCGGCATTGGCCATTGATAAGGCCCCCACATTATTCGGCAAGGATTTTAAATTGTAATTATACTGATAGCCAGCCGCTTCGTACTTTTTAATCACTTCGTCCGGCACTACGATAGATTTGGGGTTGATTTCATCTTCAAAAGCATACCCCGGGCCACCGGTGCCAACTGCTGGATCGTCCGTTTTGGACAAGGGGTCTCCGCCCTGCACCATAAAGTCAGCAATTACCCGGTGAAATTTGGTGCCATCATAAAATCCTTTTTCCGCCAAGCTCAAAAAATTTAAAACTGTTTTAGGGGCAACCGAGGGATAAAGCTCCAATTCGATATTCCCTCGCGCGGTTTCCATCGTCACTAAAACTTTTTCCGGCAAAGCCAGCATACTTTCCGAAGGTTGAACAGAAGATGAGGGAGTGGGAGAAGCTCCCAAATCAATAACCGAAGAATCGTCTTTCATAAAGAAAAACCAGCCGAAACCCAAAACGGCCGCAATTAAAATTGAAATTAAAAATGGTTTCATAATTATTGATAGTAAATTAATTTTTAATCTTGAGCAAGTTCTATCTCCGCCAAAATATCATCTGGAATGGGAATTGGCTCCCCAATCGGACTAATCCCCGGATAACGCCAAGCGGTAATGATTTTCTTCTTTTGTTGATAGTTGATAATTGAAAATTGAGGATTGGAAGTTGGTTCTTTGCCAACTTCCTGAAACATCACCCAAATCTCTGTCGGATGTTTTTTGGATCCAGCCAGTTGCATGCAAGCCGTCGTCCCCGGCGCAATCCCCTTCTCCACTCTTTTCGGAAACCGCACTACCCTCTTTACCAAGCTCTCCGAAATCCGGTAATACCCCATCTTCCCCGCCACATGGTTGGTCCACACATACTTATCCGTATTTTTCGGCTTCTTGTATAACATGATTTATTTTTACATAACTTATACTACTTCTCAAACAAAATAAAAGAGGGATACTTGCCCTCTTATTTTTTACTTTTGATATCCGACTTTTTGACTTTCACCGCTTTCCACAAAATAGCGGTGGCATTATCACCGGTTCTTCTGGAAATCGCGTCTTGAACCAAATTCTTGGCCTTAAAAGTTGAGTCCTTTTTAATCATACCGGTCAGGCGTTCTATCTGATTGGCCGTTTCTGAATGCCTGGGGTCAAAGACGCCATCCGAAGCTACCACCACAAAGCTGTCGGGGCCAAGATCAACTTTATAAATTTCCGGTTCCCTGCTTAATACTGTACCGAAATCGTGATCGCCCAAAGCTCTGGCCATCTGCAAACCACACCATCCTACCCAAATATAGCCTATATTATAATAACCTCCGCGCCTGACCGCCGCCTTTCTTTCAGCCAAATTTGTTCGAACATTATGCTCCGGGCTAATGTTAACCTTGCCCTCCCGATCTAAAATGATGACCGGTGAATCACCAAGAACTGCCACTAGCGCCGTCGAATTTGTTTCTGAAATAAAAACCAGAGAAATAGTAGAGCCGGTAGCCATATGTCTTGTACTTTCATTCAATAACCGGATTATTTCCTTAAAGACATTCTCGTCAACCGTCTTCTTTTCACCTAATGATTGGCCAAAGAATTTTTCTAAATTTTTGGCGCAAAACTTCGCCACTTGAGAGCCAACATGCCCATCCATTACCGCCAAAAGCCAACCCGCTTCCTGATTGGATATTTCTTTTTTTACTGCCACTAATCGATCTTCTTGATAGGATCTTACACCTTTTGCGCTAAAATTCGAAACTCGGCCCGCTAGTTTCTTCATAAACTTTTCCTTTTGTGATTTTAAAAATCTTTACAATTTATAACATTTTTTCTCTTAGCTTGCAAAATTCGCAGTCGCGGTCTTCACAGGTTTTGCCCTGAAATTTTAAATTTAAAACTTGGTCGCTGATGTCGGTAACTGTTTCCCGCAGATTTTGTACTTCTTCGTCAGAAATCAAAAACTTTTCTTTGCGAAAATTTCCTTTTTGGTCCGGTTCCACAAAGTCAATTTCTCCAGAAGTCATTTTTAATTTAGCCGTAGGATGAGAATCGAGTAATAATTTATAAAAAACGAGTTGGCGTTTATAATCTCCGGTGGCTGATTGGGTTTTGCCTTCCAACTCGTTTCTAGTCTTTGGTCTGCCTGTTTTATAATCTACAACATTTACCCTGTTAAATCCGCCAAAGGCGGTGCCGCTTTGCGGCAATTTAACAGGGTGAACCTCCCCGCCTTCATCAATCAGTTCAATTTTATCTAAAGAACCAGTTAGCTTAACCTCTCCTTCTGGTAATTTAAACATCACATTCTGCACCCTAAATTCGTTGATCGTCTCCGTCCTCCAGGAATTTTGATAATAATCAAAGTAAGCACTCAGAGCGGTGTTTCCTTTTTCCAAACTTTCCACCAAATCACTTTCCATCAACGGTTCTTTTTTTAATGCCTCTTCAAATTGCTTTAGAAGAAAATTTTTATCCGCTAATTCTTCAGCCTTTAACCGGTCAAAAAAACTTTTCAGACCGGCATGAACAGCCGTTCCGTAAATTTGATGCTTATTCTTGGCCTTGGGAATCTTCAGAAGGCTGGAATAAAAATATTTCCACGGACAAGACAGAAAGTTATTCACGGCCGTTGCCGATAGCCCACGCTTAAAGAAAAGCTCATTGAGATATTCTTTATCCAAAACAGAAAATTTTGAAACCATCCTTGGTTGATAAAGAGTGATTTGATCCATAGCCAACTTATTCTCATATTCTTCTGACACCCCAACTTCTTTTAATTCTGGCTTAATTTCCCCCAAAAACTGAGAAGGCAACTGTTCTTTTTTGCTCCAGCCAGCCACAACGTAAGAAAGATACGCCATTTTCCTGGCTCTGGTTACAGCCACATAAAACAGGCGTCTTTCGTCATCATTCCCCTGTGGATAACTTTCATACAAGGTCGAACCTTGTATGTGGATAACTGGAGGGAGTTTGATTAGTTGAGGGATATGGCGGTTACCCCAATGGCCATCGAAAAGGTTGGTGATAAAAACATGGTCGAATTCTAAGCCTTTGGCGCTATGGGCAGTCATTAGCCGGACCGCTCCGGTTTGCCCTGCTAATAACTTTTCTTTAATCGCCACTCCATGTTTTTCCAGGGTATCGAAATAATTGATCAAATTAGGCAAACCAAAATTTTTATTGTTTTGGACTAGATTCTTTATTTCAGAAAAAAGAGCTTCCAGACGGCCAAGTCTAATAGCCGAATCCGGCTGGCTTAAAAGGTGGTTCAAGAAACCGGATTCTCTCACCACTGTTTCAAAAAATTCGATGGGGGTGATGTTTTTAGACAGCTTTTGCCATTGCAGAAAATTATCCGCCAGCTTCTCAAGATTCGACCTTTTTAAAGCCTCAAGGTCGAACCTTCCTCTTCTACTGACCGTAACTAATTTATAAATATCCAAAGCTGGAATGCCAAAAAAATCGGCGTGTAAAACTTCAAATAACTTTTCTTCATCTGTTATGTTATTTAAAAACCGAAGAAGAGTAACCAAATTTTTAATTTGCGGATCATCTAAAACATTTTTCTGCGACTCGATTCTGAAAGGCACCTGCTGTTTAGCAAGCATCTCGGCTATCGGCTGAGCATCTCTATTGTCTCTGTAAATCACCGCGATTTCAGATGGAATAACGCCTTCAGAAATTAGTTGCTTAATTTTATTTGCCAAAAAATAATATTCCGCTTCTTGTTTTTTAAATTCGTAGATTTGCACCTTTGCACTTTCAAGGTTCGACCTTTTCCCCGATTCAAGGTCGAACCTTTTTTGGGCAATCAGATCGTCTTTCACTCCGGCCAGTACCGCCGAAAGTTTTTGGGTGTTGTTTTGAATAAAACTTTGCGCCGCATCCAAAATCGGCTGGGTAGAGCGATAATTTTTCTGCAAAGAAATCAGCTTGGCTTGCGGATAAAGTTTTTTAAAATACAAAAAGTTGGCTAAACTGGCCCCCTGGAAACGGAAAATGGCCTGTCTTTCATCCCCCACTACAAACAAATTTGGGTTATCAAAAAAATTGCTTAATAATTCCAAGACCTTGTTTTGGGCGTTATTGGTGTCTTGATGTTCATCTACCAAAAAATACTGGTATTTTTCTTGGAGACGCAAAAGAAAATCCGGATTGCTTTCTAAAGCCTTCGGCAATTCCAAAATCATATCGTCAAAGTCATACAGTTTCTTCTCGGCCAGCTGTTCTTGGTAATTTTTGTAAACTAGGGCTAGCTCCATGTTTTTACCAAGCTGTTTTTTGAAGTCGGCATATTTGCCCTTCATCTTTCCTTTGTATCGGCCCGAGTCGTAATAAAGATCGTCAATGGCTTCGAATTCTTTTTGCTGTTTTTTTAAAATTTCGGAAAAACTTTCCGGAGTAACACCCTCTTTTTTTAAATGAGCAATGCTTGGGCGAACAGCCGGCAAATAAAAAAACGGCTCGCCAAACGGCCTTAAAAGTTTAAGCCTGGAATTGGAAATCACATTCTGTAAAAGTTCAATCTGCTCGACCTCTCCAGCCGCTCTCCGTCCCAAAATATCACCAAATTCCTCGGGATATTCTTTAATCAGTTCGTTGGCAAAGCCATGAAAAGTAGAAATATTAACTTGGTAAGCCGCCGTGCCGATAATTTCGGCCAAGCGCCGGCGCATTTCTCCCGCTCCGTTTTCCGTAAAAGTCAAAGCCAAAACATTGCCCGGATTAACCTGGGTTTTTTGTAAAATGTTGGCTACCCGCAAAGTCAGCACTTGGGTCTTCCCGGTCCCCGGCCCAGCCACCACCATCACCGGCCCCTCCACCGTATCCACCGCC
>MHJG01000015.1:0-11350 GCA_001818695.1 Candidatus Harrisonbacteria bacterium RIFCSPHIGHO2_02_FULL_42_16
TTATTTTAGAAAAAATTGATTAGCCGTTGCGGTGCTTTAAGGGTGAGGGATTAGCTGTTAGATTTCCGCCTCGTTCTCCGTTCCATCGCCGATTCTCCGTCCTTAATTAATTCCACATCCAATCCCAGCGCTTTCATTTCACTAACTAAAACATTAAAAGATGCTGGTATGTTCGGATTCCGAATATTTTCTCCTCTGATAATTGATTCAAAAGCGGCGGAACGCCCAAGAACATCGTCCGACTTGATAGTAAGCATTTCCTGCAATATGTGGGCTGCCCCGTATCCTTCCAGCGCCCAGACCTCCATTTCTCCAAACCGCTGGCCGCCGAACTGCGCCCGGCCGCCAAGCGGCTGCTGGGTAATAAGCGAATAAGGGCCGATAGAGCGCATATGAATTTTATCTTCCACCAAATGGTTCAGCTTCATCATATAAATTACCCCCACGCAAACTTCCTGATTAAATGCTTTGCCGGTGCGTCCGTCATAAAGCTTTACTTTTCCGGATTCCGGAATGCCCGCTTTTTTCAATTCTTCCTGAATCTGGGTCCAGGCAGGCCCGGAAAGCGACGGCGTTACGGCGCGATATCCCAATTTTGAAGCCGCCCATCCCAAATGGGTCTCTAAAACCTGCCCTAAATTCATACGGGAAGCGACGCCAAGCGGGTTCAAAATAATATCAACCGGCGTGCCGTCTTCCAGATAAGGCATATCTTCCACCGGCCTCACTTGGGAAATAACTCCTTTATTCCCGTGCCGTCCGGCTAATTTATCCCCGGCCATCACTTTACGGAGCTGAGCAATTTCCACCTGAATTCTTTTGATAATTCCCGGCTCCAGCTTATCGCCGTGGTCCCGATGAAAAATTTTAATTCCGACTACCCGGCCATACTTGCCATGAGGCATAGTAAGAGAAGTGTCTTTCACGTCTCTGGCTTTTTCTCCAAATATCGCCCTAAGCAAACGCTCTTCCGAAGTCAGTTCGCTTTCTCCTCTCGGAGAAATCTTGCCAATCAAAATATCGCCGGCTTTTACTTCAGCGCCAATTCTGACAATTCCTTCCTCGTCAAGATTTTTCAATTTTTCTTCGGAAACATTAGGTATATCCGGAGTCGTAAGTTCCGGCCCCAATTTCGTATCCCGGACATCTATGTAGAAATCTTCAATATGGATTGAAGTAAACAAATCATCCTGAACCACTCTTTCGGATAAAATAATGGCATCTTCAAAATTCGCCCCTTCCCACGGAATAAAAGACACTAAAAGATTTTGTCCAAGCGCCAAAACCCCGTTATCAATAGACGGCCCGTCAGCCAATATCTGGCCTTTTTTAATTTTTTCTCCTCTCGTTACTAATGGCCGCTGAGAAATGCAAGTGTATTGGTTGGAACGTTTAAATTTATTCAAAGTGTATTTTTTAACTCCTGATTTGGTTTTAAAAATAATTTGCTTGGCATCCGCCGAAATTATTTCACCCGGTTCATCGGCGATAATTAAGTGGCCGGAATCATGGGCTGCTCTTTCTTCCATTCCAGTTCCGACATAAGGAGAATCCGGCTTAATTGAACCGACTGCCTGCCTCTGCATGTTAGAACCCATAAGCGCCCGGTTAGCGTCATCGTGTTCTAAAAACGGTATAAGCGAAGTGGCGATGCTCACCAGCTGATTCGGAGCGACATCAATTAAATTAACTTCATTTTTAAGGCAGGTTGCCGGTTCGCCTTTAATTCTCGCCCCAACCACCTCATCAAGAATCCGACTGTTTCCATCAAGCTTAATGCCGGCGTGGGCAATTTTATAACCTTCTTCTTCCAACGCATTCAGCCAAATAATTTTAGAAGTTACCCGGCCTTTTTCCACCACCGCGTAGGGCGTTTCCAAAAATCCAAGCTCATTTACTCTGGCATATCCAGCCAAATGGTTTACCAAACCGATGTTATTGCCTTCCGGCGTTTCAATCGGACAAATGCGCCCATAGTGCGAACGATGCACGTCCCGAACTTCAAAACCGGCGCGTTCCCGAGTCAATCCGCCGGGTCCCATGGCGGATATCCGACGCTTATGCTCCAATTCCGCCAGCGGATTAATCTGGTCCATAAACTGGGAAAGCTGGGATGAAGAAAAAAATTCTTTAACCACCGAAACTATCGGCCGCGAATTAACCAGCTGAACCGGGACCAAAGTATTGATATCTAAAGTGGACATCCGGTCCTGAACGATTCTTCTCAATCTGGCCAAACCGACCCGAAGGCGGTTCTGAAGAAGCTCGCCTACCGGACGCACCCTTCTATTCCCCAAATGGTCAATATCGTCCGGCTCCACCGATTGATTGTTATTCAACCGGATAATTTCTTTAACAATAGCAATCAAGTCCTGCAATTCTATCAGCCGACTTTCACTCTTGAGCTTTAAACGCTGATTCAATTTAAATCGACCGACTTGAGAAAGGTCGTATCGGTCAAATCTGGTCAGCATAGCATCTATCAAACTTTTGGCATTTTCAACGGTGGCTAAATCCCCGGGGCGAATGCGCTTATAAATTTCAATATAGGCCTCATCCTGCGTTTTGGCCGAATCCTTTTTAAGGGTCGTTTCCATGAATTTTATCGGGCCGGTATCGGCGTCGCTGAAAATTTCTAAAATCTCTTGCGGGTCTTCCAATCCTAAAATTCTGAATAAGCTGGTAACGGGCGCTTTGCGGCGACGGTCAATCTTAACTCCTATATTACCATCGGGGTCGGTCTCCAATTCAAGCCAAACGCCCCTGTTAGGAATAATTTTAGCGCCAAAAAATTTCTTCCCCCTCCAGACATTAGCGGTAAAATAAACTCCGGAAGAACGGATTAATTGGGAAACCACTACCCGCTCAACGCCGTTGATGATAAAAGTTCCGCGCTCGGTCATCACCGGAAAATCACCAAGATAAATTTCCTGTTCCCGCTTTGTTTTAGTGCGCCGATTGACTAATCTGAAATTAACCCGCAAAGCGGCTTCATAAGTTAAATCCTTATAGCGGGAATATTCTTCGTCGTATTTCGGCTCGTCAAAAGAATAATTAAGGAAATTAAGTTCTAAGTCCTTTCCGGTATAATCTTTAATCGGAGAAACCTCGTTCAAAAGTTCTTTTAATCCGTCCTTCAAAAACCAACCGTAAGAAGCGGTTTGGATTTCTACAAGATTCGGTTGTTTAATAAGCGGACCGGAATGAGAAGAAAATATTTTTGTTGATAATTTTGGCATAAAAAATTGCCCCCTGGAAGCAAAAGTTCCGTTTTTTAAAAAAATACTTTAAATAAATTAATAAAAACCACCCGTCCTTAAAATGGTTAATTTTTGTTGCTAAAACGCGTAAGCGTTATTATACCGCACTGTTCCTAACTTTGTCAATACCCCAGCATAAAATTTTATCCGGGACAATACCCAAATTTTAGCTTCTAAATATCAAAATTATCCACAACTTATCACCAAAATGAAAACCGCGACTAAATCGCGGTTGAATTCAAAAAATCTAAACAAGCTTGATCTTCTGGATTTCCAGTAAAAAAATCTTCAATTCTTGAATTTATTATTTGCTTTGCCGTCTTCTGACAAATATAGCACTGCCCAAAATGATTTTCGTAGACACTCAATCCCTTATTCAAAATTTCAGCTAAATATTCATCAGCGCGTGATCTGTTTACTGCTTCTTTAAGAATGCCATAAGACGGCAATATCATATACTCTACCCCCCCCTCATATTAAATTCTATGTGTCATTATAAAAAAATTAAAATACAAAGCCCCCGGTGAGCGAACTCACCGAGGGCTTACGGATAGGACCAAGGTTCCAAAAGGATTTAGGAACCCAAGACCATAAGGACTACTTGCGGACGAACGCGAAACGGCAGTACCGAGACCACCCGCCCGTGAAGTAGTCCAAGTACAGCCCGCGGTAGCCAACGCGGCCCCAGAGACAGAGCACGCGCGGGAGGCCGTCCAGAACGATAGGCTCGTGAAGAAAAACCACGGGCGCTTCGCGCTGCACACCAGGATGCTCTACTCCGAAGTAGAGTCCATCCTCATAGCGGGGTCTTGGGAGACCCCGCTTTGCCGCTTCAACCAAGACCTCTTCCGCGGTCGGATCGTGATCAAAGTCCCCGCCCTCGATGAACACGATCTCCGCCGCCCTCCCTCTCCTGACTCTCGCCGGAAAGTTCGCAGAGTTGATGTACGCGTCGGCATAGTTGTACTTGCCATCCAACACCAGCTCTTCGGTTGTCCGAGCGTCGCTGATCTTCCGGAGGCGAAAAACGATCATCTTCGCCAACCGCTTGAGCGCCTCCACCATGACCGGGATCACGGCTGACTGCAGTTCCCTGGCATTGTGAATGACGTTCTGAATTCCGCTCCGATCAAGATCGGCTTGGTCGATTGCTTGCCGCGCCGCATCTTTCACGAAACGAAGGCACTGCTCTTTCTCGTTCGGTGTTATCGGTGTTATCGGTGTTATCGGTGTTATCGATGTTTTCATCGTAATCACCCTCCTGGTTTTCCTTTGCCTGACGGAACTCCTGCCAGTTTACCCTCGAGCTTGTCGAAGGGTTAGTTACAGCTCTTAACGAACCACGGGTGCGCTAAAAGCTGTAACTAACTCTGCAAATAACTTTAACAAATTACTAAATAAAGTATAACATAGTTGGGGCTATCTTGTCAAGTACTCCGCCCGATTTTCAATATGTTCTTCCAAATCGCGGCTGAAGATAGTTTTTTTGGTTTTCGGAGCAGACAGATAATATAAATAATCTGACTTTACGGGATTAAGCGCCGCTTTAATTGCTTCCAGGCCCGGATTGCCAATCGGCCCGGGCGGCAAACCATTATATAGATAAGTATTGTACGGCGATGAAAAATCCAAGTCCCTTCTATAAACTTTCGGGTCCGCGCAGGTTACAAACGTGCCGCCGCATTTTGCGTAAGTAATTGTCGCGTCAATATGCAAAGCGATTCCGGCTCCCAATCTTTTATAAATAATGCCGGCGATGAGCTGGCGGTCTTTAAAATCCGGCGCTTCTTTTTCTAACAAAGACGCAACGATAAGCTTTTCAAAAATATCCCCATCTCTCATTTCTCCCTTCTCATCTCTAAACAAAGGTTTTGCCTTTTTTTCAAAATTATCCAAAAATTTCTTTACCACTTGTTCGGTATTACTGTTCAGAAAAAAACGATAAGTGTCAGGAAATAAAAATCCCTCCGAATTTTTCGCGTTAAGCAAAAATTCATAGCCCTTCGCCAAATTTTTCACCGAAAACTTTGAAAGAGCGCCGGCCGGCAAAATTCCTTCCCGCGCCAGCATCGCATCCATGTCTTTCAAAGTAACGCCTTCCGGAAAAGTAATTTCTCTGTCAATTTTCGGGCCGCGGATTAAAGCCAAAATAACCGCCGGTGTGCTGGAACCGGCGCTTAATAAATAATTCCCCGGCTTCAGCAGATGCGCCGAACCGGATAAAATTCCATAAATTAAAAAGGTGTTTTGGGAACGGATAATTTTTTGATTTTCCAATAATTCGGCAATTTCTTTAAAGCCGGCGCCTGGCAAAATTTCCACCGAGCGGTAATCGGAACGGCTGGAAATCGAACCGAGAAAAAATAAAAACAGGGCGATTCCTAAACTGCCCAAAGACCAAACTGTAATAATTAATTTTTGCATCATCCCTCACCCTTAAAGGACCGTAGTACGGCTGCGATGTCCTGATATTAATTAGAGACCTTTGGTTAAAATTGTTTTTTTTAGAAATTTCATATTTATAATAATTTTTCAGTCCCTCACCCTTAAAGCACCGCAACGGCTAATCAATTTTTTCTAAAATAATTGGTTAGGATGCAAATTAAGAAATTGAAGTTTTATAATGCCTTAATGATAACGTCGTAAAAATTGGAGTGCTTTAAGGGTGAGGGATTAAAATCTGCGGTAAATCACCGTGCCTTGAATCATTCCTATTAAAATAGAATTAATAATAAAATTAGAGCCGCCATAGCTTAAAAACGGAAAAGACACTCCGATTACCGGCAAAAGCCCTAAATTAGAACCGACATTCAAAACAAAATGCGCCAGAAACAAAATGGACGCGCCCAGGCAAATCAGCTTGTAAAAATTATTGTCCGATTCAATTCCTATTTTAATTATCCGCAATAAAACAATTAAAAAAGCGGCAATGATTCCTATTCCTCCGAGCATCCCAAATTCCTCAACAAAGGCCGCGAAGATAAAATCGGTCTGGGCTTCCGGCAAAAATCCCAATTGCGACTGCGTCCCCTGGCCGAATCCTTTTCCCCAAAACCCCGCCGAACCGATGGCGATTTTTGACTGGATAACGCTGTAATTTATTCCAAACGGGTCCCGTTCCGGATAAAAAAGGCCGATAATTCTTTCTCTCTGGTAATCTTTTAAAACAGAAAACCACAATAAAATGAAAACTGCGGCAAAAACAACGGACGACAGCAAAATGTGCTTCCAGCGGATTCCGCTTACCAATAAATAACCGAACCAAATTCCGAACAAAATAAGAACCGAGCCCAAATCCGGCTGGATAAAAACCAAAAGCGCCGGAAGCAAGAAATAAAAAAAGGAAAGGAATAAATTTCGGGCATAAGCAATGCCGACGTGCCTCTTCGCGAAAAAAGACGCATAAACGATAATAAGCGCTAACTTGGCAAATTCCGATGTCTGGAACTGGAAGGGGCCGAGCATAAGCCAGCCGCGGACACCGCGAATAGCCGGAGCAAAAAAATAAGTGGCGAACAGCAATAAAACCGCTAAAATGTAAATTCCCCACACAAACCAGCGATAATTTATAAAAGACCGCCAGTCAAAATCCGCCAAAAACAAAATCACGCCGAATCCCAGCGCAACCCAAAGCAGTTGCCATCCCGCAAGACGGGGCGCGGCGCTTGCCAATAAAACCAGCCCCGCTCCGGCAAGAAACAAAATTCCTCCGTTAAGAATCCAATCAAGGCGTTTTAGGTATTGCATATCTTTTTACTTAATGCTAATATATCTGAAGCTCTGTATCAATGAAATTAAGGGGGTGCTATGGACTGTCCAAATTGCAACTTTTGGTTAAAAAGAAAAATCGAAAATTATCACTACATTGAATGTGGCTTAGAAAATGTCTGGATAGAAAACTGTAAAATGTTTGTTTGTCTGAATTGCAAAGGACAAGCCGCAGTTTTGCCAGATGCAAATTTAGCATCCGAGCTAATAGCAGAAACGTTAATACAGCAATGCTTTAAATTGAATTACGAAGAAGTCCGCTTTTTGCGCAAGTCAATGCGGCTGAGAGAAGATGAATTAGCTTTGCTTCTACGAGTAAAACCGACAGATATTTTTAGTTGGGAAAACAAAATAACAGAAATAGATTCACTTGATGACCTTAGGTTGCGTCTTTTGATTATCGACATTATAAAAAATCCCCTTTTTAAAAAAATTGAACTTAAACTAAAATTAGCTGATATTTTTGGAAATTGTGATTATAGAAAATCAAGACCAAATCCAATTCCAAAAATAATTTTAAAACCCGTTCCTACGCATTTCAATTTTCGAATTGAAGTTGCTAAGCCAACCTGAACTGAAACAAATTTCGCCAACTAACAAAGTTGGCGATTTTTTATTTCAAAATTTCCGCAAAAACTTCCGTTGCCTTTAAATCAATTTGTCCATACAAAGATTTACTGACCGGAATGAAAATTATAAATGGACGTTCTTCAAACGGTTCCATATTGCTTAATTCAGTTTTGGATATTCCTGTTCTCGCGCCGAAATTATCGCGCAAAAAAGCGGTTATTTCTATTTTTTTAATCAAAAAATTATTCGGGTTTTTAATCGCGCCGCTTACTGCCGCCTGATTGCCCTCTAAAACAGAGGAGGTCTCTTTTAATTCATAATCCGGTTCAGAAAATTCTTCCGCCGGAACCCAAATAGCGGTTTCCTCATTAATAGCTATGGCGGCGCGGGAAGGAAAACCGTTAGTAACGGAAATTCCGGCTTCCACAATCTGTTTGGTTTCGCCGGCATAAATAAAAGAATTATTTTTCGCTTCTTTAAGCAGCCGACTATCTTTATCAAAAAACTGCACGCGGTATTCAAAAAAACCGGCGCCCAAAGTTTCATTCGGATTGTGTATTTTCATGCTTACGGAATATAATCGGTCGTTTTCGAATAATTGAGCGGACTGGACCTCAAGCCGCCGCAAATTTTTTATCTCGCAAGCAACGCAATCGCCGCCGCAATCCACGCCAACCTCCCCGCCATTTTGCTGATTATCAAAACAACTCGGCGCCGGCTTGAATTCAAAAGAATAAATACCCCAGCCAACCGCTGCTAAAATCACCAAATAAAAAGTCCCATATAAAAATTGTTTTAATAAACGAGTCATATAAGAATTATACACTCAATCTTTTAAAATTCTCCACCCCAGTTATATTTGCTATAGCAAATATAACTGGGGTAATAAAAATCCCCGCTTGTACGGGGTTATTAAATTAAGTTCCTGATAAAAATTTTTAATGCAAATATAAAATACGCCCTTAATTGTTGGCACATCCTACTTTCTCATCCGCCGAAGCAGATAATATCATCGGACACAAACGCTTTCACTTCTCTGTTCGGAATGGGAAGAGGTGGAGCACGTTTGGATAAAGCACCAACAACCAAGGGCGTATTTTTTAATAAATACTGAATTAAGAGGTCAGAAATTTCTTACGCAAAATTTTATAAAAAATCTTGCGTAAGAAAAAATCGGTTTATTAGTACTCCTCGGCTAAAACCATTACTGGCCTTACACCTAGAGCCTATCAACGTGGTAATCTTCCACGAACCTAACACCTAATCTTGGGCGAGGCTTCGTGCTTAGATGCTTTCAGCACTTATCCTTTCCGAGCATAGCTACCCAGCGCTTCAGTTGGTACCAAAGCTGGCAGACCAGCGGCTCGTTCAATCCGGTCCTCTCGTACTAGGATCGACTTCCCTCAAGTGTTTACGGACTTTCGTCCACGCCTACAGCAGGTAGAGACCAACCTGTCTCACGACGGTTTGAACCCAGCTCACGTGCCCTTTTAAATGGCGAACAGCCATACGCTTGGGACCTTCTCCAGCCCCGCGCTAGGGCGAGCCGACATCGCTGTCGTTATTTTTCCCTTCTTACGAAGAGGTTCGGACTATATCTTCATCCTTTTTGATCTTAAAAAGGAGATGACGTATTAGCACGAATAAATTCGCACTCTAGCTTTTTTCAAAGCTAAGTCTCTACGGGGTTATAACTCAATTTTATATTTCATAGAAGGAATAATTTTATCCTTCAATAATTCTCTTAATTTTGGCAAAGAAGATTTTAAAAATCTTAAGCGATAATAAATTTTATCTTTATTAAGCGCGGTTTTTAAACCTAATTTCTCCAAAGCCAGGATTAATTTTTTCTGGTCAGCAATACTGAACTGTTGGGTATTTAAATATACGTCAACGCTTCTGCATCTACTTCCATCATCCATAAACCAAACTGATAAAATTATTGGATCTAAATTAATGGCATCAGGAATAATTTTCTTGCCGTTTTTATAAAACAATTTATGTAATTCTGATAATTCAAAAATTTGTTTTGAATAAAACCGATAAGCTATTCTGTTGCCGTTGCCTTTTCTAATTTTAGGCGCTGAACCGGAAATATTTTTTAAAATTAAATATTTCCAATCAACATATTCTTTCTGTTTAAAAGAATGGTTGAATTCCATAAGCGCATTTTTCCTTCCTGGAAAAATTCTTAAGTATCCATCACCTAAAATTGATCCAATAATCACTGATCTTTGTAATTGAGTTAAACTTCCCACGGTATTGTCCATGCAATAATTTTATCACATGGAGTCCACCGTTATAAGTCATGTTTTTAGTATGACATTGCTGTCATAGCACCCCGATATGTTAAGGTGCCGAGCGTCGTCGTCGATAAGGACTCTCGGACGACACTAGCCTGTTATCCCCGGGGTAACTTTTAGCCGTTGTCTCCAACCTTTCTACAAAGTGTTGTCGGGTCACTAAGTTCTGCTTTCGCACCTGCTTGACTTGTAGGTCTCGCAGTTAAGCCGGCTTTTGCCTTTACGCGTCCAGCCCGATTTCCATCCGGGCCAAGCCGACCTTAATAAACCTCTCCATTACTCTTTAGGAGAGAAATGCCCCATTTAAACTGTCCGTCAGGCACTGTCTCTGACCGTTTTTGCCGATCAGGTTAGAATTTAAAAATTGAAAAATGGCTGTTTCATTGTCGGATCCGCTCCAACCGAAATCGAAGCTTCAAATCCTCACCACTACGCTACGTATCCAATTTCTAAAGCCAATACCAAACTACAGTAAAGCTCCCGGGGTCTTTTCGTCCCGCTGCAGGTATCCCGCGTCTTCACGGGAATCGCATTTTCACCGAGCTCTTCGTTGAGACAGTTCTCCAGTCGTTACGCCTTTCGTGCGCTTCGGAACTTACCCGAAAAGGAATTGCGCTCAATATTGTTACAGAATCTAGAAGCTAAAATTTAGAATCTAGAATTTGGGCAAGGCATTTCTGCTTGCCTCTGCATATTACTATGCAGTTCGGACTATATCTTCTCCGACCCTGCGTCGGAGTTCGGCGTGTAGTCTCTACGGGGTTATTTGCTCAAATTTTTGGATTTGTCATGGCTTTTTTGGAGCTATTGACAAGATTTTTATAGTATGCTATACTGTTTCTAACAGGTGGATCGGAAACCACCATATCTGCGAACTCTCCGCGCGCTGGTAGTCTTGTATGAGCTAGCAGTATTCGTAAGCTCAGCATAACAGCGTGTAGGCGCAGGTATCCTTAAAGGTGTTTTTTAGGCGGCAAAGGGTAGCTCATGGGTAAAGAGTTAGTTAACCCCAGAGCGAACAATAGCCAATGCCTCCCCAGACCGCAGCGTAGCGCGGTCTGGGGATATTTTTTTTACTTTAAAATCCAAAAATTTGAGCAAATAACTTCCCTCGGTATTGTCCTTCGACAAGCTCAGGATAAATCCAAAACTTGGATAGGATGTTCACCGATACAGTGCCGACATTTTTCAGTCGGCATCCCGCACCCGTTACAGGCGTCGGGACCAAATTTTACTAAGGCATCGCAATTCGCGGAACCTTAGAACGATTCATATGTTATTCTGATCCAATTTTTTATTGAATCAACTCTGCATGTCGCCATGTCCCGACGCACTATTTTAAAATCTAAAATAATGAAGTCGGGATCCCGATTTTCATCGGGGCAGTTCGGACTATATCTTATCGCCATTCGGCGATTCTGACGTATAGTCTCTGAGGATTTTTTACCA
>MHJG01000015.1:11412-11723 GCA_001818695.1 Candidatus Harrisonbacteria bacterium RIFCSPHIGHO2_02_FULL_42_16
TTTGCGAAGCAAAAAATCGGAGCGAGGCGTAGCGGGCTCTTGCCGCTAGAGCAAGAAAACCGCGGTTCTCATAGAAATGGCAGGCAGGCGGCCTTGCCGTATTTTGATATGCTCGGAGTTTCCAGCATATAGTCAGATTTTTTAACTACAATCGTTACCTTATAGTTATCGCTGACATTGACGAGGGCTTCGGGCAGTGAGCATCCCGACTTGCGTCGGGGCACCCCCACCGTTAACCTTCTCGCATCGGTCAGGCGTCAGCCCCTATACATCCTCTTACGAGTTAGCAGGGACCTGTGTTTTTGTTAAAC
>MHJG01000016.1:0-155 GCA_001818695.1 Candidatus Harrisonbacteria bacterium RIFCSPHIGHO2_02_FULL_42_16
AAAAAGCCGCCCCCGCTATTTTATTTATTGATGAAATTGACGCGGTTGGCCGGGAACGCGGCGCCGGACTTGGCGGCGGACATGACGAGCGGGAACAAACCTTAAATCAGATTTTGGTGGAAATGGACGGTTTTGACCGGGATACTAATGTGATT
>MHJG01000016.1:162-5230 GCA_001818695.1 Candidatus Harrisonbacteria bacterium RIFCSPHIGHO2_02_FULL_42_16
CAGCCACCAACCGGCCGGATATTTTAGACCGCGCCTTGCTCCGCCCGGGCCGTTTTGACCGGCGGGTGGTTCTTGATTTGCCGGATATCAATGACCGGGAGGAAATTTTAAAATTGCACGGAAAAGACAAGCCGCTGGAGAAAAATGTTGAATTAAGGAAAATCGCGGTCAGAACGCCGGGATTTTCCGGAGCGGATTTGGCGAATTTAATGAATGAATCGGCGATTTTAGCCGCCCGCCATAGCCGGAAAACTGTCAGTCAGGAGGATTTATACAATTCCATTGAAAAAGTATTATTGGGACCGGAGCGGAAAGGCAGAGTGATAACTTCCAAAGAAAAAGAAATCACCGCTTATCATGAGGCCGGACACGCGCTTGTCGCCGCCAGTTTGAAAGACGCCGACCCGGTTCATAAGGTTTCCATAATCAGCCGTGGACGGGCCGGCGGCTATACTCTCAAACTGCCGCTTGAAGAAAATCATTTGCGCAGCCGCACTCAATTTTTGACCGATATTGCGGTGGCGCTCGGCGGTTATACCGCGGAACAGCTTATGTTCGGCGAAATGAGCACCGGCGCTTCCAGCGATTTGCGGGAAGCGACTAAGGTTGCGCGGGCTTTGGTTACTCAATATGGAATGAGCGATGTTTTGGGGCCGCAAACCTTCGGCGAATCGCACGAACTTATCTTTTTAGGAAAAGAAATCGGCAATGAACGGAATTATTCCGAAGCGATGGCGGCAAAAATTGATACGGAAGTTAAAAAGTTTATTGACCGGGCTTACGCCGCCGCCAAGAAAATCGTCAGCGCCAGGAAAAATGTTTTAAGGGCAATTGCTAAGACACTGATAGAAAAAGAGACCTTGGAGCAGGAGGAATTCAATAAAATTATTTCTGGATTCAAATTGAGGCCGCTCGTCATATAATTTTTTCCGGATTATTTTAAACAGCCAGTATATTTTATAAAAAAAGCTTCGCATTACGAAGCTTTTAAATGTCCAGTTCCCAGTAATACCAATCTTTATGGCCGGGGACCAATCCGGTTTTTTTAATCGGAATTTTGCCGAAAAAAGTTATTTCAATAAGATAATCGTTGCAAGAGCGTAAAATTGTTTTTTTAACTTCTGGCAAATTCGGATCAAGCGGTCCGTTATTTTGATATTGTTTCCAATCTTCGGGATACAAGAAATGTTTTCGGCCATCATCATAAAAACGTTCGTAAGCCACTGACCAGTGTTTTCCGAAATCGACAAGAAGATTTTTTCTTAAACTTACTGTCGCATAAAAGAATACTTTTTTGCCGTTAATAATTATATTCAAGCCGTTTTTTCCGTGGCTGATAGCCAGCTTTTTGTCCTTAAGGTTTTTAGAAACTATTATATTGCCACCTAGTGAGCCTCGAAGCCGTATATAAATATATTCTGCTTTAAAGTGTTTTATGGATAGCTGTATATTTTCAAAATGTCGGCTGGGAAGAATTTCATATTGTTCCATCAGTTTTCTCCCAATGTTTAAGTTGATTTTAAAAATCTAAAATCAGTATACATCGTTTGCGAAAAAAAACAAAAGTCCCGCCTATATAAGCGCGGGACCGTGAATTGATAGAACTTTCCTCGAATTTTGCAGTTAGGAGGGAATGTATTGGCCGACTATCTCAGTGCTTGCTTGCCGTTCAATCTTTTGTTGCCACCGTTCATAAGCTTCTTGAGCGGTTTTTGGCAGATAGAAGTTTGGAGGTGAACAGTAATCGCAGAGAAACCAGCTGGATACGGTTTTTCCGCCCTGCGTTCGAAGTTTCATCTCCGTGACATTATTATTTGTGCAGTTTCGGCATTGTCCCTGGCGGCGAATAAGTTCATAAGCATTGTCGTTGCTCTGGATTTCTCGTTTGCTATTTCTTCTTTGTTGCTTCACGAGATATTGCTGGACTGCCTCAGTTACGCTTTTGGGCGGAGTCCAGTCAGTCGGCGAGCAATATCGGCAGTAG
Organism: Candidatus Harrisonbacteria bacterium RIFCSPHIGHO2_02_FULL_42_16; assembly: GCA_001818695.1. GTDB lineage: Bacteria > Patescibacteriota > Minisyncoccia > UBA6257 > 02-FULL-45-10c > 2-02-FULL-42-16. Next base: position 2,147 of record MHJG01000016.1, read on the forward strand.
AACCAATGAGTAATCACATGAGTAATCACACCCTTCTGCTTTTTTGTTCTTAGAACGTACTGCATGGCACCTTCGTGCCTAATGGAACATCGGACATCGGAAACCTCAATTAGTTCGAGGTCGTCCAATTTAGGCAGCGGTTTTTTCATTGCGGTATTGCCTCCCTATTGTTTATTGTTTTTGACGGTACAGAATACCCTTGTAATTTAGGGTATAAATACATTATACCATACTATAATAATTTGTCAATAGTTTGAAAAAGCGATATTTTAAAGTAATATAGTTTTAATGGGTGCGTAGCTCAATGGTTAGAGCACCAAGCTTATACCTTGGCGGTTCCCGGTTCGAGTCCAGGCGCACCCACTATAGTTAATTATCAGTCGTATTTTTACTTCTTGGTATGCCAAATTCACCGGAAATAAATAAAGGAAACGAGGGCGAGAATGATAAGAATACTGAAAAAAAAGCGTCTCCGGAAAAGCACGCGATTCATATTCAATATGAATTTTTAAAGCGCAATCCGCAGTATCAAGAGGCCTGGTTTGATAAGAAAAATAAATATTCGGAAAAGTTCCGCGAATTTTTTAATAAAAATAAAGAGCAGTGCGTTAAGCTGGACGACGAAAGTCCGAAGGAGCTGGACGAATTGATAAAGAAATATGTAATAGAAGAAAATTTATAAATTAGCCGAACGGGCGGTTAGCTCAGTGGCAGAGCATTCGCTTTACACGCGAAGGGTCGCGGGTTCAATCCCTGCACCGCCCACACCAAAAAAAAATTAACGGGACAAGCCGAGTAGGTCCGAGGTTCAATCCCTCGAGCGCGCACCATTGACCCCCACACCTAATATTATTTTAATTTTATATTGCGAGTATTAAATTATTAGATGCGGGGGAGTTGACAACGATTTTTAATATGGTATAATACGAACGTACCTCAAAATTTGTAAAGGAGATGAAAATGAAGAAGAATCGGTTTCGCGTGGACCTGAGGAAGTTACGAATTGACCCGGACACAATCGGGCCGGAAAATCTAACTTTGCCGCATTCAAGAGAATGGCGGAATCTGCAGTGGGCGTTGAATCAGAAAACGCCGGCGGGGAATGCCAAACCGCACCCTTCGGCCGTATCTGACGACATGATTCGCGGTTCAATGGATCCGTTGGAATTACTGGAACTTGAAGAAGAGGAAAGAGAAGCTGAAAAAGTTAGAGAAGAGAAGGATTTGGCTCTGGCTTATGCCAGAGCCACGGTTGAAGTAAATGAGGCGCTTCGTAAGAGGAAGTGGGACGCTTATCTTTCGTCTCTTAAAGCAAAAAAACGCCCCGGTTAGGCAACTGGGGCGTTTCTATTTTCATTTTATGCCAACCACTTCGTCAAACTTATCCATTTTTTGATTAAAAAGCTCATTCAATTCATTTATTTTTTTTGCTTCTTCATTTAAGTTTTTTATAAGCACTTGGACCTCTTCGGAATCGGAACGGATATCTCCGGAAAATTTATATTCCAGAGTTTGAAGCAGAGAATTAAGGATATCGTTGTAAACTATCAAGCGGGTGATTAATGCGGTTTCGTGGCTCATGGCTTCAATGGCCAGATTGCGCGCTTTGGTTGGCGTTATTTCCGCGGCGGCGATTGCCATATCGCTTAAATTTTTAGCCAAATCAGCGGCTTTAATCCGGGCATTTTTTGTATTAGCTAATTCTTCGTGCACTAACGACAATGCTTTAGAAAAATTATATTTCCGGTCCTGCAGGGCTATTTTATCCAGATTTTCTATGGATTTTCCGGTTGCCGATACTATTTCTTTGGCGACAACGGCGCTTTGCCGGCGCGCTTCCGTAAAGCTATCGGGAACAAAGGCCTTGCCAATAAGCAAATATCCTATAAAATAGATTATAGTTACAGACACTATAACAGTGAGAAAACGGCGGTTATTTTTTCTGCTAAACAGATATTTGAAATTCATAATTATTTATTATAGATTACAACTTTTGAGTTCTTCAAGCAATGGTTCGACTGGTTCATCACAAGCGATTCGACGGATAAAGTAAAGAATTTCGCCTTCGCAATTTAATGGCGGGCCTTGCCCGCCATAGTCCCGCGAGGCGGGACGAAGGCGGGTATCGTATAATGGCATTATGTCAGGTTTCCAACCTGAAGACAGGGGTTCGATTCCCCTTACCCGCTCCAGAATTAGAATTGGCCCTCATCTTATATAAAAAATTTTGGAAACAAAAAGTCCGACTTTTTATTTCCATAAATAGCCGAGAGTTGATTTTTTAATTTGTTTATACTATGATAAGAATAAGATGAAATACAAGAACGACCAGCAAGAGCTCAATCAGATTAAAACGCCGCTTTTGGTTTTTATGGAGTCATATAATAAAAGCATTCCGGTTAGTTTTCCGGTCGTGTCGGTTAAGATATTGAAAAAATTCCAGGTCTTGCATCCGGTGCTTTTTAAAAACAGCAACGAATGGTCAATTGATAAGCACCGCAAAAGAGTAATGGACTGGCTTCCTTCTTATCCGGATATTTCTTAGATTTATACAGACAGATTATATCTATGGAGAAATTTAAATTATTGGCAGAACCCTGGTGGGTGAATTTGCTGTTTTTATTTCCTTTCGCCGCTTATTTTTTCTGGAAAGAGTCCTTGCGCTTAACGAAGAAAATCTTAATAATCGCTTTTATATTCGGCGCCGCCTTTGGTTTTGTGGAAGCGGCAGTAGTGATTTATTTGCGGGCGGCGGTCGGTTTATTGCCGGGCTATGGCGGAACGTTAACTGATGTAGTGCGGCTTTCCAGCGCAATGTTTGACCAGGCCCAGATTTTAGGCCAGCTTCCGCAAAGTTTGTTTATAGTGGAATTATTCAGGGAAGCCGCTACTATAGTGATGCTGGCTGGCGTCGCGTTTTTAACGGTTAGGGCTTTTAAAGAACGGTGCGCCGTATTTTTTTGGACTTTTGCCGTTTGGGATATTTTTTATTACGTTGGCTTGTGGGCGGCGGTGCGCTGGCCGAATTCTTTTATTGCTCCCGATGTATTATTTTTAATTCCAGTTCCGTGGTATTCGCAGGTT
>MHJG01000016.1:5280-6929 GCA_001818695.1 Candidatus Harrisonbacteria bacterium RIFCSPHIGHO2_02_FULL_42_16
AAACTGACCGCCTCCGCTTCGCTCCGGCGGGAAGCTCGGGCGCGGCGGAATTCCCCCCCCCACACACACACACCCCCCTTCCGCCGCGCCCTCGCGGGAGGCCAAAATTTTTTCGCCGCCAATTATAAACTAACCTTGGTTAGTTTATCGCATAAATCATCTATCGAATCAAATTCAATGAGCGGCTCGGCTAACTCTACCAAAAAAGTGGTTTTTGTTCCTTGCTTCAACGCAAGCACAAATGATTTACCTTTTGCCATTATGTAGCCAATCTCCAATAACATACCTTCACTTTTTTGGTCAGATTTTACAAAAGCTAGAATGACATCGCTTTTGTCGAGCCGGTCTAAAGCATGTTTTAGAATCTCCTTGTTTGTTCTATGATTTTCTCTAAACCATTTTTCGTCCTCTATCGAGCAGTAGACAGTATGTCCAACAGATCGCAAAGCAGACAAAATTTTTCCGAGCGTTTCGGTTAGTTCGTTTATATCTTCGCCCGTAAATTTATAAGATAGAAAAATGGTTTTTGGCTCATTCATAATTTATCTTTTTTCAAAAACAAATAATGTACAAATGAAGCCATTATCATCCAAGTTTTCTTTATGACTCAAATTGAAATTATTGTTTTTGAATAGTTCAAGATGATAGGATTCTTTTCTGTTGTAATCTACAACTTTTCCAATCTTAGGAATATCGCTGTAATGCAATACCTCCTTAAACTGCCTACCGTTATAGGTGATATTTCTCTTTTCAATAAACAAATCCTGTTCAGTCTTTAATTTATCTTCAAGATATTTTTCATCGGCAAGTACCAGAATAAATTTTCCTCCATCCTTCAGCATTGAATAAATTTTTTTCACGACATTCTCTAATTCTTCGGAAAGAAAATGAGGAAAAACATATATTGCCGTAATGAAATCAAATTTAGTATCGGTTTCGGTATCTTGAAAAGTCTTTTTGTGAGTATTAATGGTTACACCAACCGTAAGTTTTTTCGGCTTTTTCTTCAAATAATAATCATAGTTTACCCGCGATGGCTCGCATCCCTCAATAAGAATATTTTTATACTTTCCTTCCAGAGCTGGAAGTAACATTTTGAAGAAAAAGCCAATACCGAAACCAATATCAAAAATAGAAATACTATCGCCTTTTTGATTCAAAATTACATTTTGAATAATGTAGTCGTTGATGAACGAATTGATTTTTGTTTTCTCCTGATTTTTCCAATCAATTTTGTTGTATTGGAGATAAAAGAAATCTTTGTTTTTCATACGCTAATTTATGAGTTCATCAACGCTAACATTAAGGGCTTTCGCAACCTTTTTGAGCGTGTCTAAGGTAGGATTTTGATTTTCACCCGATTCCATTTTGATAAGCGTATTATTAGCGACATCGGCCAATCTCGCCAATTTCTCTTGCGAAAGCCCTTTGGCTTTTCGTAATCGCTCTATGTTTTTGGCTAAATTTTGGTTGTTTGACATATCATCAACAAGATATTAACATTATAGTAGATATTCTATTCCAATGTTGTTATTATGATGTTACATCAAAATTTATCCTTAATCAAATTTATGGATTGGCGGCGAAAAAATTTTGGCCTCCCGCGAGGGCGCGGCGGAAGGGGGGTGTGTGTGTGGGGGGGGGAATTC
>MHJG01000017.1 GCA_001818695.1 Candidatus Harrisonbacteria bacterium RIFCSPHIGHO2_02_FULL_42_16
TTTCCGGAGGCGGATTCCTGCTGGGCGATTTCCGCTTCGTGGTGGGGGAATTTTAAGTCCACCGCGCCGCCGTGCAAATCGTATTGAGGCCCGAAATAATGTTCGGTAATCGCGGTGTCTTCAATGTGCCAGCCGGGACGTCCCCAGCCGAGCGGTGTCCACCACGCCGGCTCCCCGTTTATTATTTTAAATTTATTTGTAGAATTTGTAGATTTGGATAAATAATTTGTAGCTTCGAATCGGACTAACTTCCACAAAGCAAAGTCGCCTTTATTCCGCTTGCGGATATTTTCATCAATGCGGGATACTGCGTCTTCCGCCTGAAGTGAAGTCCGTTTGGAAAGTTTTCCGTATTCCGGAAAAGCGGCAAGGTCAAAATAATACCCGTCGCCTTCTATCTTATAGGCATGGCCTTTTTTAATCAGCGTTTTAATTTGTTTTATTATTTGCGGAATGTGCGCGGTGGCGCGGGCGTATTTGGATACCGAACAGATATTCAGCGACTTTTCGTTTTGATGGTAGATTTTTTCGTATTTTTTGGCGATAGCCGCCGGCGTTGTTTTTTCTTCGCGCGCTTTGGTGATTATCTTGTCGTCAATGTCCGTTATGTTTTGCAGGTAAAAGACCTTTATTTTTTGGGAGCGCAGATATCGGACAAAAGCGTCAAAAGCAATGTAAGTTCGCGCGTTTCCGATATGCGGGTAATCATAAACCGTGGGCCCGCAGACAAAAAGTTTTAGCTGTTTGCCTTTTGGTTTTTTTAATCCTTCTTTTTTCCCGGATAAAGTATTGAAAACGCGAATCATAAGTTGATTTTACTATAAAAGGCCTCAAGTTTTCAATGAGAGCCAACCTTTTTTATATGCCGAAATACCTTACTAAAACCACGGCTTTTAAGCCGTGGATAGTGGGCATATCTACTACCATGCTATAGCATAGTAGTAGATATGCGGAGCTTGAAATATAAAGAAACCACGGCCTGAAGGCCGTGGAGTTTCATTTGGTATATCTAAAAATAATTAAGTAAGCTTTTATTTATTTGAAAATATTATAACCACCCCTTTCTCCTGAAAAGTATCAGCAATAGTATGGTTACTATTAAGACCAAAATAAAAGCAATGCCGAAGACCGCTTGATTGCCGTTGATGGCTCTGTCTATCGCGCTTACATTAAACAAGGAAGTTAACAGCACCAGCGGAAAAGTAAGAAACGCCAGCACTGTGAATCTTTGCATGACGGCGTTGGTCTTGGCGTTTAAGAGCTGGGAATTGGTTTGTTCCAGCGAGTCCACTGTTTCTTTGAAGTTCTTTAATTGCTGCATAATTTTCAGATGATCGCCGGCCAAGTCCGACAGATAAATTTTCAGGTTTTCTCCCCAAAATCGCCCTCCGACTTCTTTCAGGGACTCCAAAATAATTTTTTGCGGTTCGCTGATGATGCTGTAATCCAGAATATCTCTTTTAAGGTAAGAAATTTTTTTTAGTAGCTGGGCTTCCTGATTTTGGAATAATTCTTTGGTCAGTTCGGTAACATTTTCTTCAATGTGGCGGAGTTGCCGCTGGGAAAAAGCCAGCACTTCTTCTATAAGATAATAAAGGATGCGCCCGGTGCTTTCGCTTAGGGCGCGGTCTTTGAAATTTTTATCATTGCTTAATCGGCGCCAGAAATTATTAATCGGCTCTAAGTCCTCATAATGTACGGTAATTACTTTATTTTTAGTTATTAAAAAATCAATTTCCGCCCGGCGGGAACTTTTGATGGCGTTATCGTATATAGGTAAATGATAGGTCAGGAAAAGGTAATTGTCATACGGTTCAACGCGGGAACGGGCGGAATAGTGTAGCAGTTCGTCTAAAATAATTGGATGGAATTTGTGCTGTTTGCGGATAAACTCCAAATCCTTTTTGGTGGGTTTTTGAATATCTATCCAGGCGAGTTTATGTTTGATAATTTTCATCTATATTTATTATAACATATTAGTTATTTATTCGATTATCACTCTCTTGACAAGAGTGATAATTATTTTGTATACTCTTGATTATGACTACCCGTACCGCTTCCATATTGGAAGCCGCGATAAAAGAATATATAAGAAGCGGCCAGCCGGTTAGTTCGCGCGAATTGGAAAAACAGCATGATTTTGGCGTGAAAGAAGCCACTATCAGAAATGAACTGAATCGTCTTACTAAAGACGGGTTTTTGGCGCAGCTGCACACTTCCGGCGGCCGGGTGCCGACGGACAAGGGCTACCAGTTTTTTGTCGGTAAGACGCTGGATAATGTCGCGTCGTCCAATAAAATTTTAAATCAGCCGCGCTACAGCCGGCTGGCGGATAATTTGCGTAAAGACAGTTTAAGGGATTTCGTAGACGCTTTTTCTAATGAGGTAAAATTGCTGGGCGTGGGGCAGAGAGAAAAAGAAAAGACGATTTATAAAAGCGGGCTGGATGAATTATTTGTTCGGCTGGATTTGGAAACTAAAAGCGAATTTCAGGAAATTGTCCGCGATTTTGAAATGCTGGACGAGCGGTTTGATAATTTAAAAAATAAGATTTTCCGTTCGCTTCCGGAGCCGCAGGTGTTTATCGGAAAAAAGAGCCCGATTACGGACAGTGAAAATTTGTCGGTGATTATGGACAGTTACGATATCGGCGGACATAAGGTTTTAATAGCGATTATCGGCCCGAAACGGATGGACTATAACAAAAATTTTAATTTATTGAAGTTATTGCACGAATATGATGAATAATGAAGAAGAAAAAAAAGAAGAACAGCCAGCAGAAGATTTAAAAAACGAACTGGAAAAAACGCGGAAAGAAAAAGAAGAATACCTTAATGGCTGGAAGCGGGCAAAAGCGGATTTGATAAATTATCAAAAAGATGAAGGCAAGCGGTTTGAAGAAATGATGAATTACGCGACTGAAGCGATGGTAATGGATTTAATTCCGGTATTGGATAGTTTCGAGCTTGGTATTTTCGCCCTTGAGAAAAACGGCCAGGTTGATAAAGGAGTTTATATTATTAAAACCCAATTAGAAGAAGTTTTAAAAAAGAAAGGCCTGGAAAAAATAAAAGTTTCTTCGGGGGACCAGTTTGATACTATGAAACATGAATCAATCGGCGAGGCGGAAGGCCCTTTGACAGGCTCAGGGCAAGCAAGGTCGGGAACAATTGCCGAAGAAATAGAATCCGGATATATGTTAAACGGCAAAGTCGTAAGGCCGGCAAGAGTAAAAATTACGAAGTAATTTTTAACAATTAACAACAAACAAACCACAATTAACTACAACTATTATTATAATTTGTCGTCAGGTGTCGTCTTTTGTAGTTATATGTAGTTCGTTGTAAAACATCATGGCAAAAATTTTAGGAATTGACTTAGGCACAACTAACTCCGCGATGGCGATTATGGAATCCAGCGGCCCGCGCGTTTTGGAAAATGCCGAGGGCAACCGCACTACGCCGTCTATTGTGGCGTTTTCAAAATCCAAAGAACGTTTAGTCGGGCTTCTTGCCAAAAGGCAGTCGGTAACCAATCCGCAAAATACTATTTATTCCGTAAAGCGGTTTATCGGCCGGAAATTCAGCGATAAAGAAGTCCAGCACGACAAAAAAATTCTTTCGTACGAAATTCGGGAAGGCGTTAATAACAGCGTGGAAGTGAAGATGGGGGAAGAATGGCTTAAGCCGGAGCAGGTTTCTGCGATGGTGCTTGGAAAATTAAAAGCCGACGCCGAGGCGCTTTTAGGCGAAAAAATTGAAGAAGCGGTGATTACCGTGCCCGCTTATTTTGACGATTCCCAGCGGCAGGCGACTAAAAACGCCGGAGAAATCGCCGGACTTAAAGTAAAAAGAATTATTAACGAACCGACAGCGGCGGCGCTGGCTTATGGTTTGGATAAAAAGAAAAATGAGCAAATCGCAGTTTATGATTTTGGCGGCGGCACTTTTGACGTGTCTGTTCTGGAAGTCGGCGATGACACAGTGGAAGTAAAAGCCACTGGCGGCGACACTCATTTGGGTGGTGATGATTTTGACAAGAAAATCGTTGAATACCTGATTGCCGAATATAAAAAGCAGGAAGGCATTGATATTTCCAAAGACCCGCTGGCGCTTCAGCGTTTGCGGGAAGCGGCGGAAAAAGCCAAGCATGAGCTTTCCAGCGCTATGGAAGCGGAAATTAATATTCCGTATATCAGTTCGGACGCTTTCGGGCCGAAGCATTTTGTTACGAAACTGACGCGGGCAAAGCTGGAAAGTTTGGTTCAGGAATTTATTGACAGATCTATTGAGCTTGCGCTTAAAACCGTAAAAGACGCGAAGTTTAGCATTAAAGATATTGACGAGGTAATTTTAGTTGGCGGCCAGACCAGGATGCCGGCAATGGTGGAAGCGGTGAAAAAGGCCTTTGGTAAAGAACCGCATAAAGGCGTGAATCCGGATGAGGTAGTGGCGGTCGGCGCCGCAATTCAGGCCGGAATTATGCAGGGCGACGTGAAAGATATTTTGCTTTTAGATGTTACCCCGCTTTCTTTGGGTATTGAAACCTTGGGCGGCGTTTCCACCCGTTTGATTGAAAAAAATACCACTATGCCGACCGCTAAGACCCAGATTTTTTCCACTGCCGCGGATAATCAGACCACGGTGGAAATTCATGTTTTGCAAGGAGAACGGGAAATGGCGGCGGACAACAAAACATTAGCAAAATTTATTTTAGACGGTATTCCGCCGTCTCCGCGCGGAGTTCCGCAAGTGGAAGTTACTTTTGATATTGACGCCAACGGCATTTTAAATGTTTCCGCTAAAGACAAAGCCAGCGGTAAGACCCAGTCCGTGAAAATTGAAGCTACCACCTCGCTTTCTAAAGAAGAAGTGGAGCGTTTGAAAAACGAAGCAAAAGTCCATGAGGCCGAAGATAAGAAAAAGCGGGAGTTAATAGATTTGAAAAATACCGCCGAAAGCACGGTTTATATGGCGGAAAAAGCTCTGAAAGATTTACCCGCCGATAAAAAGGATGGCGCAGGCGAAATTATAAAATCCGTTCAAGAAAAAATAGAAGCATTAAAATCCGTTAAAGACAGCGCCGATACCGAATCTATAAAAAAAGCTTTATCCGAACTTTCTCAAGAACTCCAAAAAATCGGACAGTACATGAATCAGCAAAAACCAGGGGAAAACCCGCCAGCCAGTGAATCGCCAACCGGAGAGGAAAATAAATAATTATATTGAATCACTTTTGAAATAATATGCCACAACATTCTTCAACCGAAATTGATTTCCGTGCCTTACTCGTAAAATATCCTTGGGTAATTGAACGAGTAAGGCACGGAAATCAATTTC
>MHJG01000018.1:0-1378 GCA_001818695.1 Candidatus Harrisonbacteria bacterium RIFCSPHIGHO2_02_FULL_42_16
CTCTCCCAGAAGAAAACACTCGTGTCGATTATCCTCTCAAATTTGAAACGGCCGATGAGAGAAAAACCAACACGAAAGTTCCCTTAACCCTCAATTTTCTTTATGTGCTGACGGACAATGGATCAGAATTCAAAAAGCACTTTACCGAAGAACTGAGGAAACTGCACCTGACTCACTATCACACCTATCCCCGGACTCCCAAGATGAACGCTCACGTGGAGAGATTCAACAAGACTATTCAAGAGGACTTTGTGAATTTCCGCTATCAGTTGCTGAAAGAGGATCCGGATGAGTTCAATCGTCAGCTGATGGATTGGCTGATCTGGTACAATACCCGGAGAGTCCATTATGCTTTTCAAAATAAAATGTCTCCGATACAATATATGTTATCTTTATTAAAATCGTCGCTGATTAAATTGCCTCAAGAGTCCAGAATAGGGTGCGGTTATACACCATGTTGACTTTTTTGAATAGTCATAATACTATATTTTATAGCAGCCGAAAATTTGAAGGAGGTTATTATGGGCGAAGAAAAGAGGACTTCGAAGATAGCGCAAGGGGTAGGGGAAAAATCCGTATATGAAGCATTAAGTTATCTTCAAAAAGATTTAAAACTTGATTATTCAGAAATTGCTTCTGTTCTTAAATTGTCGGAAAGAGCCGTTGCGCGTTGGTTTTCTGCAAAAAGAGTATGTAAAAAAAATCATCTTATAGTTAGCCAGCTTATTTTGGTTTATAAAAATCTAAGGAGTATGTTTTCTGTTTCAGAAAACAGAATAGCTTGGCTAAAAACTCGTCACAGAGATTTTGGTAAATCGCCTCTGGAAAAAATGAAAGAGTCGCGCGGATTACAAAAGGTCAGAATGTATCTTGATTATATCGTTAAAGTCCGAGGCGCGTAGAAAATTCAATCATGAGCGGCGTTAAAACAACGCCGTTTTTTATATACTGAAATATCTTATTAAAACTCAGGTCTTCGGGCCTGGAATAGCAGGTATGCCCGCTGCTATCCCATAGGATAGCAGCGGGCCAGTAAAGATGGAGCAGAAAAGAAACTACGGCTTCAGCCCGAGGAGTTTCATATTTTAATTATTCTTTCCCATGGGAATTCTGGTCTTCCAAAATGGCCGTATGTCGCTGTTTGCAGATATATTGGTCTTCTTAAGTTCAGTTGCTCAATAATCTCTAACGGCCGGAAGTCAAAATTTTTCAAAATCTTGGCGAGGATTTTTTTATTATCTCCCGAACCGAAAGCATCGGCTTCTACCATTAATGGTTCGGCGCGGCCGATGGCATAAGCCACGCTGACTAAGCATTTTTTGGCATAGCCGTTGGCAACGATATTTTTAGCGGCCCAGCGCGCCATATAAGCGGCGGA
>MHJG01000018.1:1426-8802 GCA_001818695.1 Candidatus Harrisonbacteria bacterium RIFCSPHIGHO2_02_FULL_42_16
AGGAATCAGCCCGCCGTAAGTGTCCACCATTATTTTTCTTCCGGTCAATCCGGTATCGGCGTAAATTCCGCCATAGACGAATTTCCCGGTCGGATTGACGAGAATTTCATAATCGCCGTTACCTACCGTCGGCTGAATTAAATATCTGGTAAGCAGTTTTTTAATTTCCATCTGGGAGATTTTTTTATCGTGCTGGCAGGAAACCAGCACACTTTTAACTTTGCTGTTTCTTGTGGTGAGCGATGTCGAACTATCTGCCGTTATCTGGGATTTTCCGTCCGGTTTAAGCCACCAGAATTTTGGATTAGTTCGGCGCAGTTTTTCCAGCCCGCTGGTAAGCTGGTGGGCGAGAATTACCGGAAGCGGAAGAAATTCTTTTGTTTCATCCGTGGCATAGCCGTACATAATTCCCTGGTCGCCGGCGCCGCCGGTGTCCACGCCTTGCGCTATGTCGGGGGATTGGGAAACGATATTTACCAAAACTTTCGGTTTTTCCGGATGGCCGATATGTTTATAAATTTGGCGGGCGACTTTTTCGGCGTTAACTTTGCCTCTGCTCGTTACTTCTCCGCCGATTACAATCAAGCCGTGCGCGCCAAAGGTCTCCACTGCCACGCGACTGGCCGGGTCCTGCCTTAGGTATTCATCTAAAATTGCGTCGGAAATCTGGTCGCAGATTTTATCCGGATGTCCGGAAGTGACGCTTTCCGCTGTTTGTAGCATAAATTAAAAATACTTCCCGTTTGGGAAGATTTTTAATTACGACTATATCTTCCCCAAATAGGGCTAGATTTGACACTCCGCCTGTTTATGGCAAGTTGTCGGGTGACATTGAGCTAGTACTCTTTACATTCACCACTCTTGATATTGGCCTGTAAGTTATTACATTTCTCCTAATTGATAAAGAAATTTTGAGTTAAATTCTAGGCAGGAAGAGCGAAGTGTATCTTTAGATACACTAGCGACGACTAACGAAGAATTTAGCCAAAATTTCTTTACCCTTCGGGAATCTTGATTTTATATCAATTTCATCGTTGTCTCGCTACGCGAGATCTCGCAAAGCGAGACTCGTCGGAAAGGTAGGAAAACCTACGATTTCCTCCTCGCGCCTTGAACTTGATATAAAATCAATGATTTCAATTTAGGAGACATATAATAATTTACAGGCCTTATTTAATTTTCAACCTTTTTAATTATAACATACTGATTTTTATTTTGGTTTTCCAGGAAGTAGAAATTCGGCAGTTAAAAATTCTCCGATATTAGGTCGGAGCAGCTGAATTTTCATTTCCTGGTTTGGGTTGTTGACAATCAAACCCGCTTTGCCTTATCATTTAGAGCAGAAGAAGTTGAGAACTGAATAAGGAGAAAGGATATGAAAAGTAAACCTGCCGGAAAAATTGATTGGAAAAATGACCCCAAAAAAAGAGAGTTGCTTAAAGAATATTTTTCAAATACCCACTGGCCAAAATTGATAGAATTACTTGGCGCTTCTAAGAACGCTATTGGTGCCGCTGCTAAGGATATGGGATTGAATAGAAAAAATTTCAAAAGAGGTAAGCCATGGATTGAAGAATCGAAAGATAAAATTGAAGCATTAAAAGCTAAATTAGCCACTGTTCCAAAGGGTAAATTAAGGGAAATAAGGAGTGAAATACAGGCCTTATTTCCTCATCGCAGTTGGGCATCTATTTATCAATATGCCACTGTTACTTTAAATGTATCTCGGCCAAAAGCTGAATCCAAACCAAAATCAGAACCGCTGCCCCCAATAAATCTTGAGGCAAAAGTTGAAGCGGAAATACGAAGTATTTTTGGAGAAGACATTCCAGTACCTAGAAAGCTTCCTCAAATGAATATGGATAATCCTCAGCCATTAGTTTCTAATGGCGGGGAATTCATGTACATCGGCGCTCCATTGATAGGTTCTTTAACCACCGATGATCCTTATGCTGATATGTTTAAAAATGCCCTTCGCGTTGCCGAGGCAAGTAAAGTCGGTGCCGTAGCTTTAACCGACGTTTTGTATATGATTACTCAAAAATACGGTAATCAGCGTGTTTTTAAAGCGCAACCTTCTGGGGTAAAAGTTGACGCCGCTAAGGTGGAAGCTTTTTATCCTAAGGGCGTTGTTGAAGATGAAAAGTTTCAGCATATCAGACGGCGTCTCGAACTTGGAAAACCAGTTTTTATGGCACTCCAGCTTCGTTTCGAGCACGTTCTTGATCTTTTGCGAAAGGCCTTCGCTGATGAAAACGGCAAGCCGTTATATAACGGTGAAGTGTTGATAATTTTCGGAAAACAAGAAGATGAACTGGTGGGATTTTTTGTGAATGAGATTCTACGGATTGGTACTACTCAGGCAAGAGCCTGGGCACATACCAAAATTTTGGAATTGACTCGTGATTGGAAAAACTCTGAAATTTCAGCCAAAGATAAATCAAGGATTTTGGAACGTATTAATGATTTTCGGGAATTACTCGCAGTTATTTTTCTTATGAGTAATATCTCGGATGAATCTATCAATAAAGCAGGACAAGCCATGACCGCTTATTTGATTCGTAAATACGAAGAATGTATTCCTAAATCAAAAGTTATCAGTATTGGCGATGCCTTTTTGAGGCTTAATTCGTTGTCTATTATGACCACTACTGATAAGAATAAGGATCCCTCAGATGGAATGCAGGCAGAACGTCTTTTAGATATGACCGCGAGCTTTTCCAAGGGTCGGAATCCGAAACTGATTCCGAATTTAATCATTGGAACCGGCAATAATCCATATCTGGACATCAAATTTTTTAGTTATCAGGCTTCGGAAGAAAAGGGTGATGTTCGAATGAGTATGATTCTTCAGCTTCCGATGTGTATTGATGCCGCCCGTTATCGAAAATTGATTCAAAATCGGAACATCTTAAAAGATATGATCACTAAGGCGGTGAAAACCAGTGGTTTTGAATCCGCGGTGGTTTCTTTTAAGTGTTGTGATGGTCTGCAAGTGCCAGTACTCAATATCTGGACCAGCGGAGTCCTTAAGAATCCAGAAATTTTTAAGGATCCTAAACGGATCCAAGCGCTGGTCACTCTTAATCGGAAAAAGATGAAGGAGCAGGAAAAGAAATATAAGTTGATGTATTTCTATAAAAAGGGCTGTACTCATACCGGAGATAATGGAGTCGTAATGTACGATAATTCTAATGACCCAGATCGCCCCATTCTATTTCATCATCAGGTTGAGGGGAAATTCCTTCTTAATTGCGATGCGCCGCTCTTGATGGTTATGCATGACGGCGACATTATTCAGGGTTTTAACCATGCCTATGCTAAAAACCGGCATCCGGAAGCAAAAGATGCTGAAGACATGATTAGGAAGGGTCAGAAGATTCGTCGATCGGCGCTTTCTGATCAGGAAAAAGTAAAACTTTTGTTTGAATTGACAGTTAAACAAACGGTCCTTGCGGGGGTTTACACCTTTGAGGGACAAACCGAACTTCATATGAAGGAGATGGAACAACATCTGGCCTTATTCGTGAGGATTTTTAAGAGGGCCATGAAAGTCGGAATTTCTTTCCAAGGAACTCTTGCGCTGATTCTACATATTATGGGTAATCACATCAAAAATTCAGCAAAAACCATAGATTGGTTTGCCTCTGACGCAAAGTATGTAAGCGCTTTGCTTCGGGAGCACCTTCTTTATTACTTGATTGATCATGACTTAGTTGAACTGAAGGAATCTGTCCGCACTCAAGTAGCTGCTCCCAATAATGGTCCTCTCGGTGAGGCTAGGGGCGCGCTTTTAATTGATGGTAAACGTTGTTTTGACGTTGTCCTCAAGCATAAGCAAGGGCCTATGAAGAGTACTCAGAAGAAAGGTCAACAGCGTGGTCAGGATGAAAATGAAGTTGGACTTCAGATTCTCAATAACTCCGGCGACGATCATCGTGGCGGAGTGAGAGTCAATCGAGACATCCTTCATATTAAGACTGGCTGTGAACAAGCCGAAGGTTCTTATGGTAGAGAACTTGATTTCGCAGAGCCGAATATTTTTTCTATTGTGTATGGGGTGCCAGTCGGAGGTTTCTCTGCCGGTCCTATACGTATCATAGTTTTGGATCGTGGAACGATGTGTGAGTATGCTAAAAAGCCGTTTCCGATCGACCGTAATGGATTATTCGGAAATGCTTTGGAATAAAAAATAAATTAAACAACAATAAGACCTTGCTTTGCGAGGTCTTTTTTATTGTTATAATTAAATTGTGACCAAAGAAGATTTAATCAAAGAATTGGTAAAAGACGGTTATCTTAAAACGCCGGCGGTTATCGGCGCTTTTAACGCCATTGACCGGAAAGATTTTTTGCCGGAAGAGGTTAAGGAACGGGCGTATGAAAATACGGCTCTGCCGATTGGCTATGAACAGACCATTTCCCAGCCGCTGGTGGTGGCTTTTATGCTGGAACTTTTAGAAATAAAGCCGGGCGAAAAGGTCTTGGACGTTGGCACTGGCTCCGGATGGAATGCCGCTTTGATAGCCAATTTGGTAGGTAATACTGGCACTGTTGTATCTATTGAGCGAGTTCCGGAACTTTATGAATTTGCCAAGAAGAATTTAGTAAAATACAATTTTATTGACTCTGCGAATTCTGCGTTAAGTCAGCGAGCGTCTGCGGTATTAGTGAAACTAATACAAGGCGACGGTTCTTTGGGTTATGAGACAGAAGCGCCATACGATAAGATTGTTGCCGGCGCGGCCGCGCAAGAAATTCCCGCCGTTTGGAAAGAACAGTTGAAAATTGGCGGCCGGATTGTCGCGCCAGTAAAGGATAGTATCATAGTTTTGGACAAAATTTCCAAAGATAAATTTAAACAAAAAGATTACTTCGGTTTTAGTTTTGTGCCATTAATCAAAGATTTATAAACCTATTTTATAAGAATAGATATTTATAAAAAATAGGCGTTAAAAGCGCCTATTATTTTTTTCTGAAAAATTGTGAAACAAAGAGATTTTTCTTTTTTATTACTCCATTTACTTCAAAATCATTAAATTTCTCTTTTTCAAGGTAAAGATTGTATCGTTCCGCTATGTCTGTAATTTGTTTCGGGTTTGGCTGGGAAAAGTATTTAATTATTCCCGTTGAAGAAAGCAGCAATTTATCATAAATTCCGGTTGCTTGTCCGTTGGTATAACTGACAAAGAATATCCCATCTTGGCTTATTGATGACGATACTGAATGGAGAGCCACATCTAATAACTCCAACGGTGTATGAGTAAAGAGCGCCGCGCATGACCAGATTCCGGAAAATAGAGGTTTATAAGTTATCATATTAAGCGAAGAAAAATTATGCATATCACCGACTGAAAAGATTGGTTTATAAACAAACTGCTTCCCGCTATTTTCTAAAAACTGCACGGCTAATTCAGCCTTTGTTATCATTTCTGGCGATTGGTCAAGGCCTGCGACGCGCAGAGCATTTTGGGGAATAGAGTATTTATCCGCGGTTTTCTTGCCGTTTGTTTCTCCTTTCATCTGCGAAAGCCGGAAATCATTATTTTTACAGGACATAAAGATAGTATCCCGCCCCGGACCGCAGCCCAAATCTAATACAAAAGCGCCTTCCGGCAGTAGTCCCATAAATTCAATCAGTTCGTCAATAATGTATTGGTTATGCGGATTAGCGAGATATTCGGGGACAGTCAGGCTATACGCATTTTGCATATGACTTACCACATCTTTGCTTGTTAATAATTCCATTGCTTGCGGTGTAATGCTATCAAGCCGTTCTTGCGCCTCCTTCCTGTTTAAAGAGGTTAATTCATTAAGTGATTGAAGTTTGAGCGATATCAAAACAATCTCTTCTAACTTTGTCATCTATATTCTCCTTGTGATAAAATGTGCTGAAATTAGTATATCGCCAAATATGGGCGCTTGACAAGTATTAGAGGAGGAGTATACTTAATAATATTAATCCGTAGACAAAGGGCAGTATCCGAATGGCTTACAAATAGCCGCATCCGAATACGCAAGTCCCTTCGAGGGAACGATATTAATCTGCTATTTTAGTAGATGTCTACGGGGCTTTAATGCCCTATTTATATTTTATAGGTTTGAATCGGTCATATGTTAAATAAACAGCAAAAAAGCGAATTAGTGGCTCAAAGCGCTAAAAAATTGCAGGAAAGCAAGGCGGTGGCTTTTGCGGAATTCAGCGGAATTTCTGTAAGTAAATTGAGCCAGTTGCGGCGGGAATTGAAAAAAGTTACCGGGGATTTTAAAGTTATAAAAAAGAGATTGCTGGACATAGCCCTAAAAAAAGCCGGAATAAATTTTAGTCCGGATGCTGTTAAAACTCAGCTGGGCACCATCTTTTCTAAAAGTGATTTAGTATCGGTAGCGCCGGTTTTATATAAATTCGCGAAAGAAATTAAAAAAGGAAAAGGGAAAGAAGGCGTTTTTGAAATTGTTAGCGCTTATGACGCGGAAGAAAAGAAAGTGCTGGAGGCGCAAGGATTTAGTATTATTGCCACTTTACTGCCGCGGGAAGCGTTGTTGGCGCAAATCGCGATGATGCTAACAATGCCATTAAAACAAATAATGAATATTTTAGAACAACGGTCGAAAACAAATGAGTAATCGCTAACAATGCGAATCAGGCGAAATAATGCGAATGAATATTTGCGTTATTAAATAAAATTTGCCATATTCGCAAATACTTTATGGAAAAATATAAAGAGCTATTAGATAAAATCGGCGAGCTGAAAGCCGTTGAGCTTTCGGAATTAGTGAAAGCGATGGAGGAGAAGTTTGGCATTTCCGCCGCGATGCCGGTTGCCCCGCAAGGCGGGACGGCGGCAGGAGGCGAGGCCGAAGAAAAGACCTCCTGGAATGTTTTATTAAAGAGCGGTGGCGGACAGAAAATTCAGGTGATAAAAGTTTTACGGGAAGTTACCGGATTGGGATTAAAAGAAGCCAAGGATTTGGTTGATGCCGCTCCAAAAGTCGTAAAAACAGGATTAAACAAAGAAGACGCGGAAGCGCTGAAAAAGAAACTGGAAGAGGCAGGCGCGACTGCGGAGCTTCAATAGCAGAAAAATACCCCGATTGTAATCGGGGTATTTTTTATTTATAGTAATAAAATTGGGCGGTTAGTTTAATGGTAAAACGCTCGATTCACATTCGAGAAAGCATAGGTCCGATTCCTATACCGCCCACCAAATTTAAAAAAACCGCGTCATTGCGGTTTTTTGGTTAGAATTATGGTTGGGCCTATTTTTAGTTTGGCGGAAATCTTTTCCAAGTACTTAGTATCGGCGGAAATGAGTATTTGGATTTTCGCGCTGACCTCTTCTTTGTTTTGAGTTTCAATATATATCGTATAATAG
>MHJG01000018.1:8815-18330 GCA_001818695.1 Candidatus Harrisonbacteria bacterium RIFCSPHIGHO2_02_FULL_42_16
GTTTACTTACAAAGCAGTGCATTGACCCGCCGCCATTTTTAAAAATATCATCCGCATTGAATTTTAACTCTCCCTCTATATCGTTGTATAAGAAATTCAGCAACCGCAGGATATTAATCGCATCCTCTTTTTTAAGTTCTTTTTCTTCCGGAATTTTTAAAAAACTTGTTGAATCGGCAGTCAACTGCAGAATTTTTTCCTTTTCTTGGCTATCCGGCCAGACAGATACGGAATAAAAATCCATTTTTTTAGCATCAGTATCAATCGCCACTTCGTTTTTAACAGTTAGTTCCTCCCAGCTTAGAAAATCATATTTAAACCGTAAAATTATTACCAAGATTTTTTGGAAGAAACTGACATCTTGATATTTTATCTGATAGGTGATTGTTGAGGTCTGGATTAAATTTTCCGCCGTGGCGCGGATTTTTAAATTAAAGAAAATCAGGAAAGAAAGAAAAACACTCTTTTTAAGCATTGGCATTTATCCTATCAACGGGCTAATTTTATACTAATTTAAAGTTATTAAAATATCAATGTTTAATGAGCATACGTAAAATTATTATTTTACCTTGTTAATTAGTTGTGGATATCTCCCTTATTTTAAGCTCATTTTAGTCGCCTTCGGCGACTATTTTCTTTTTTGGGTTTAGTGGGGTAGAATGAAAGGGTAGTGGGGAAGTGTGGATAAGTATGGGGATAAGCCCCGAATCAGTGGATAACTCACTCGCTCTTTAATTTCTTTTAAACTCGCTGCTTCGGCTTTAACAAATAACATTCGCTCTTAACGGAAATTTATCACCCGAGTCGCTTCGCTCCTGGGTATCCCGATAAATTTCCTATTCGCTCATTTATTTGTAGTAAAGCCTACGCAATGTTTTCAAGAAATTAAAAAGCTCGTCACTACTGTTGTTTTTTGTGGTCGTTTGTAGTCAGTTGTTAGTTATTGTTAAATTGTATGTTTATCGGAGAATACTATCACGCAATAGACGAAAAGGGGCGGGTGGCTGTTCCCTCAAAATTCCGCGCTTCGTTAAAAAGCGGAGTGATTGTAACGCATGGCTTAGACCATTGCCTTTTTGTTTTTGGCAATCAGGAATGGGCGGCGCTCGCTAAAAAATTAATTTCGCTTTCTCTGGCAAAATCCAATTCGCGGGCTTTTAGCCGTTTAATGCTTGCGGGCGCTATGGAGTCAAAATTAGACGCGCAGGGCAGGATACTGGTTCCCGATTATTTAAAAAGATATGCCGGATTAAAAAAGCAGGTGGTTGTCGCCGGTTTATATAATCGCATTGAAATTTGGGACACTAACATTTGGAAGAAGTATAAAGATAGAACCGAAGCGTCCTCTGACGATATCGCGGAGCAATTAGGCGAATTAGGAATTTGAGTAATTGGTAATTAGAAATTGGCAATTAAAAATTTAATTGCTAATTGCCAGTTGCGAATTACCGGCATGAACCACATCCCAGTTCTTTTAAAAGAAGCAATAGCGTTATTAGCTCCGAAGACAGGCGAATTCTTTATTGACGGAACTTTCGGCGATGGCGGGCACGCGCGGGCAATTTTAGAAAAAATTGGTTCTCACGGGAAATTATTGGCCGTTGATTGGGATGAAAAAGCAATTGTAAATTGTAAATTGCAAATTGCGGAATTTGGAAATTTGATATGCGCCCAAAGCAATTACGCCGACCTTTCTAAAATTTTGAAGTCAAAAAAATTAGACAAAGCGGACGGATTGCTTTTGGACTTGGGTTTTTCTTCAAAACAGATTGAGAACAGCGGGAGGGGCTTCAGTTTTAGAAAAGATGAGCCGTTGATTATGACTTATAACAACAGTTCAGAATCGCTTCAAGAGTTATTAAACAGGATATCGACGCTGGAATTGGAAGGTATAATCAGGGAATTTGGAGAAGAACGTTACGCGGGAAGAATAGCCGAAGCAATCATAAAGCAGAAGCGCGGGATAAAAACCAGCAAGGAGTTGGCGGAGATAATTGCTAACGTGGTTCCAAAATCGTATGAGCATAGCCGGATTCATCCCGCTACCAGAACTTTCCAAGCATTGAGGATTTATCTTAATAAAGAATTGGAAAATTTAACTCAAATTTTAAATCATTTGGAAGATATTTTAAATCCCGGCGGCCGGATAGCTATTATTTCTTTCCATTCCTTAGAAGACCGGATAGTGAAAATGAGTTTTAAAGATTTGGCAAAAAAAGGTCGGATATCAATTTTAACGAAGAAACCGGTTATTGCCTCCGAAGAAGAACTACTTGGTAATCCCCGTTCAAGGTCTGCCAAGTTAAGGGCGGCAATTATAAATAAGTTTTAAAAATAATGACAATTATTGAACCAAGCAAAAAAAGCATACTATTTTTAAGGGAATTTTTGATTTTGCTGTCTTTGATTTTTATGGCGGCAATTTTAAACATCTATTTTTATAATTTAAATGTTAATTTGAAGTATAGATTAGGTCTGCGGGAAAAAGAATGGCAGGGTCTGGAAGTGGCTAACGCGGATTTTAAAAATCAGCTGTATAAAATTACGGATACCCGTAACCTTGCTTCTTTTATGCAGGAACGCAATCTTATTTCCGATAAAAGCCCGAAATATTTGGAACATAAGGGGTTTGCCCAAGTTAAAATAACTGAATAGCATGAAAACCGCCCGAACTTTTTTAATAATTTCCTTATTTCTTTTTTTGTATTCTTCGGCGATTTTTCGCCTTTATAATTTGCAAATAGAGAAGGGGGCTTATTATGCCGCCCGGGCGGCGTCTCAGCACCGCATTGCCGGTTTTTTGGAGCCCAAGCGGGGCAATATTTATTTCACGGATAAAAATAATAATTTTATTTCGGCGGCCATGACTAAGCCCTATCCGGTTATTTATGCCGTGCCTAAAGAAATTAAAAATCCGGAAGAAGCCGCCAAGGCGCTGGCGCCAATTTTGAACGGCAATGCCGGCAATTTGGCGAAAATCTTGGGAAAATCCAACGACCCGTACGAGTCCCTTTTAAAGAAAGCGTCCCAATCTCAAGTGAAAAAAACAGAGGAATTGAATATAAAAGGTATATACATAGATGAGGTAGAAAGCCGATTTTATCCGCTTGGCAATTTGGCGTCTCAGGTTTTAGGTTTTGTCAGTCCGGCCGCCGATGATGATTTTTTGAGCGGGCGGTATGGAATAGAACTTTATTTTGACGATAAGCTTAGCGGCGAAGAAGGGCGTTTGGAAGGCGACCGGCTTGTAGACCCCATTGCCGGAGAAGATATTTATACCACCATTGATTCTAATATCCAGATTCGGGCGGAAGAAATTTTATCAGATTTGGTGATGAAATATAAGGCGGAGAGCGGGATAGTGATGGTTCAGGAGCCCAAGACCGGAAAAATTTTAGCTTTGGGGGTTTATCCCAATTTTGACCTGAATAGTTATGGGGAATATGACATTAAAACTTTTTTAAATCCTGCTATTCAGTCCATTTATGAGCCAGGTTCTATTTTCAAAGTGATTACAATGGCGGCCGGAATTGACAGCGGCAAGATTACACCCGAAACAAGATATTACGATTCCGGTTCGCTGACATTAGACGGACGCACCATAAAAAATTGGGATTTAAAGGCGCACGGCTGGATGACTATGACTGAAGTGATTGAGCAGTCAATCAATACCGGAGCGGCTTATGCCGCCAAGATGCTCGGCAACGACCTTTTTTATAATTATCTGGTCAAATTCGGTTTTAGCGAAAAAACCGGCATTAAATTACCCGGAGAATTGAGCGGCAATTTAATTAATCTGGAAAAGAGTTTCCGCCAGATAAATTTTGCTACCGCCTCTTTCGGCCAGGGAGTTGCCGTTACTCCGATTCGGCTGATAAGCGCGATTTCCGCAATCGCGAACGGCGGAGTAGTTATGAAGCCGTATATTTATCAGAATGAAAAACCGGCAGTTGTTCGTCGGGCAGTATCCGAGGAAGCCGCCAGACAGGTAACCGGAATGATGGTCTCCGCGGTAAAAAAAGCGCAAATTGCCCAAGTGCCTAAATTTGACGTCGCCGGGAAAACCGGCACGGCACAGGTGCCTGATTTTAAGCGCGGCGGCTATACGGACCAGGTAATAAATACTTATTCCGGATTTGCTCCGGCGTATGACCCGAGGTTTACTATTTTAATAAGAATTGATAAGCCAGCCGGAGCGCCTCTTGCCGGTTTGACGGTGGTGCCGGCTTTTAGGGAATTGGCGGAATTTATATTAAATTATTATAATGTGCCACCGGACTATCTTGAGTGAAATAGTGTAGTGTAATGCGACAAGCGACATGTTTCATTTACCATTTAACTTGTATGTCTAAAGAAACTCTTCAACAATATCTAAAAATTATTATCCGTCAGCTGGCTATTTGGACTATCCGTAAATATGATCCGGGCATTATTGCGGTTACCGGCAGTGTCGGAAAAACTTCAACTAAAAAAGCGATTTACACGGTGTTGAAGGATTACAGAAAAACAAGGGCTAACAGTAAAAATTTTAATAATGAAATCGGCATACCTTTGACTATTTTAGGGGATTATTCGGAAATTTCGGGTAAGTTTTTTTGGCCGAAAGTGATTTTAATAGCCGTATTTCGTTTGATTTTCAGAATGCCGTATCCGGAATTATTGATTTTGGAGTATGGAGTGGATAAGCCGGGAGATATGAGATATTTACTGGATATTGCCCGACCTAAAATCGGAGTAATAACCGCTATCGGAGATATTCCGGTTCATGTGGAGTTTTTCAGCGGTCCGGACGCGCTGGCGCGCGAAAAATCTAAGGTGGTGGAATCGCTTTCGGCAACCGGATTCGCAGTATTAAATCATGACGACGGCGCGGTTTTAGAAATGCGATACCGCACCCGGGCGCACACTATTTCTTACGGATTTGAGGACGGCGCGGATATGGTAATCAGTAATTTTGAGACCAAAATGGAAGGCAATAAGCCGCAGGGGATTTCCTTTAAATTGAATTATGGCGGAAGTTTTGTCCCAATCCGCCTTGATAATTGTTTCGGCAAAGCGCAGGCGTATGCGGCGGCCGCTAGCGCGTGCTTGGGAATAATTTTTGGCCTAAATTTGATTAAAATTTCCGAAGCACTTTCCAAATATGAAGCGCCTCCTCAAAGGGGCGTACTAATTTCCGGAGTTAAAAATACTTACATTATTGATGATTCTTATAACGCTTCGCCGCTTTCCGTGGAGGCGGCTATCTATACGATGGAAGTTTTAAAAGCGAAAAGAAAAATAGCGGTGTTGGGAGATATGCTGGAAATAGGCAAATATACCGTAGAAGCCCATGAATCAATCGGAAAATTAATTCCCAAGCGCTTTGATATTTTATTTACTGTCGGAAGCCGGGCGAAATTTATTGCCGATTCCGCCAGGGAAGCCGGCATGCCGCAAAAAGATATTTACAGTTTTGATACGGCGGAAGAAGCCGCTCCGGAAGTTCAAGAGTTAATCAGAAAAGGCGATTTGATTTTAGTGAAGGCGTCCAGAGCCATTGGTTTGGATAAAATAGTGGAAGAAATTAAAGAAATTTCTGTTAATAATTAATTTGTATTATAGTTATTTTAACCTTCGCCGAGCTGGCCTTATCGTCTAGTGGCCTAGGACATCGCCTTCTCAAGGCGGGAACATGGGTTCGATTCCCATTAAGGCTACATAATTAATTATTATGCCGATAATTTTAAAAGATAAATACACGGTTTTCGCGTTCGCGTTAAGCGCGGCTATTTTGATTATCGGATTCGGGATAACCTATACTAATTTGGCGGGCACGGACGGATTGTTAGTGATTCATTTTGATAATTTTCGGGGAGCGGATTTTTTCGGCGCTAAAAGCGCGGTATTCGGCATCTTGGCTATGGCGCTGGTAACTTTGGCCATTAATTTTTTTCTCGCGGATGAGTTTTATTTTAAAGAAAGGTTTTTATCGTATCTTCTCGCTTCGGTAACGGCTATTTTTAGCATATTGATTTTAATGGCGGTGAATGTTATTATTTCAGTTAATTGATGCTCGGCCTTAATTTACTTTCAAACTCGCTGCTTCGGCTTTAACAAATAATATTCGCTCATAACGGAAATTTATCACCCGAGTCGTCCCGCCTTGCGGGACTCCTGGGTATCCCGATAAATTTCCTATTCGCTCATTTATTTGTAATAAAGCCTACGCAATGTTTTCAAGTAAAATAAAACCTCGCTTAATTATTATGATATTTGCAATTATAGAAACCGGCGGTAAGCAGTATAAGGTAAGCCCTGGCCAAAAATTAAAAGTGGAAAAATTAGACGCGGAACAAGGCGCGAATTTGAATTTGGATAAAGTTCTTTTAGTTGCTGATGGCGAGGATGTTAAGGTTGGGACTCCTTATGTTGAGGGCGCGAAAGTAGAAACGAAGGTTTTAGGCCAAGGCCGGCACGATAAGAAAATCGTCTTCAAGTATCATTCCAAGACAAGATATAGAAAAAAGAAAGGGCATCGGCAACATTATACAGAATTGGAAATAGTTTCGGTTAAATAAAAAAGCGGCCTAACTGAAGCCGTTCTGCTGAGAGTACTGTTTAGCGCCATATTTATATCTGAGGTGATAGTGTCTATACTATCCAGTAGTTTATATTTTTTAACTTCTTTTGTCAATAGCACTTCCAAGTGTTTCTTCATCTGCGAATTCAATCTCGCCGCCTGTTGGAATGCCGCGGCCGAGGCGGGTAATTTTTTCTGCGCATCCTTCCAATTCTTTTTTAAGAATAGACGCGCCTAAATCGCCGTATATTGTCGGATTAACGGCAAGTATAATTTCGTCAGCCTTGTCCGCCGACTTGTCCGCCAAAGCTTTAGCATCGGCGGAAGCTTTAGCGGAGGCGGGTTGCCCACCCAACCCTTTTTTAATGGTATTTTTTAGCGCGGAAAGCCGCAGTTTTTGTTCCGGTTCCAAATCGCCGGTTTTTTGCAGTTCTCCGATTACCAGATAACGGCCGTTGAATTTTTTAGTTTTTTCCAGAGAAATAAGGTCGGTTTCTTTTTCCACTATGGCAATAAGTTTTTGATTGCGGGTCGGGTCAGAGCAGATAGAACATAATTTTCCTCTTCCGACATGAGTGCGGAAACATTGGGCGCAAGTGGTCAAATCGGCGAGGCCGCGCGCTACGTCGCTTATTTCTTTTAATTTATTTTTGCCAAGATTGCTTAAATAAAAAGCCAGCCGCGTGGCTTGACGCGGACCAATAGAAGGAAGCTTAGAAAAAACATCTACGAAATTTTTGATTGGGTCAGGCAACATAGATTTAGGGTATAGGGTTTAGCCAACAGCCATTTTTTAATTTAAATCTTTTTATTTTACCCTCTTGGCCTTACCCTTGTTAGTGGTATTTATCTATATTCAAGAAGCTGGATTTTTTTTCGTCAAATTTCAGCAGAGCCGTGCCGGTCGGGCCGTTGCGGTGCTTCTCAATTATAATTTCCGCGGTATTTTGCTCTTCGGAAGTCGGATTCAAACGGTCTTTATCTTTGCGGTAAATAAACATTACTACATCCGCGTCTTGTTCAATGGCGCCGGATTCTCTAAGGTCGGAAAGCCGAGGCCGCCTATTTTCTCTTTTATCCACTTCTCTGGAAAGCTGGGAAAGCGCCAGTACCGGCACATTTAATTCTCTGGCCATGGATTTCAAGCCGCGGGAAAATTCAGTTACTTGCTGGACCAAGCTTGCAATATTATTTTTGGGCTGGATTAGCTGTATATAATCAACAATAATCAAATCAAGGCCGTGTTCCGCCTGCAGTCGCCTTGCCATAGAGCGCATTTGCATTATGGTTGGCGACGGCGTGTCGTCTATGTAAAGAGTGGCGTGGGTTAATTCATTGAGGGCGTGTTGGATAAGTTCAAATGATTCGTCGTCTTTTAATCGTCCGCTACGGAGTTCCCAAAGCGATATTTGGGCTTCGGCGGCAATAATGCGGTCAACAATTTGTTCACGGGACATTTCCAAAGAAAAAATTCCTACCGGCCGTTTCAGTTTAATACCCACATGTCTGGCAATATCAAGCGCCAAAGAGGTTTTTCCCAGAGACGGCCTGGCGCCCAAGACAATCATATCGGATTTTTGCAATCCGGACAGCTTATCATCCAATTGCTGGAATCCGGTAGGAACTCCTCTTAATCCGCCTTCTTCGCGATGAAGCTTTTCAATCCGTTCATAGGCGCCTTTAAGCTCTTCGCTTAATTTAATGAATTTTTGGCTGAAAGAGTGCTGGGATATGGCAAAAATTTTTTGTTCAATGGAATCCAATAGCGTTTCTATGTCTTCGGTTTCATCAATCGCGTTTTCGGTTATTTCCGCGGAGGTCTTTATCAGGTCGCGCAAGACCTTTTTTCCTCTTACTATTTTGGCGTAGTGTTCAATGTGGGCGGCGGTCGGCACCATTTCCATCAGTTTACTCAAATAAGCGGAGCCGCCGATTTCTCTCAGAACATTTTCAACTCTTAGTTTTTCCGTAACCGTTAGAATATCTATTGGTTCTCTTTTTCCGTATAAATCTAAAATAGTATTGTAGATTTTCTCATGCGCCGGCTTGTAAAAATCTTCCGGAGCAAGTATGTCGGCGACATTGATTACCGCGTTTTTGTCCAGCATTAAAGCGCCGAGAACGGATTGCTCGGCGTCAATATTTTGCGGAGGCAATTTCAATGACTGCGTCATAAAATTATTCTAATCACTCTAATTGTCTAATTTATTCTAATGAAATCTTAATGCCTAATTCTAGAATTTTAGGTCAATTAGGTTAATTAGAATAATTAGGTCATTTTTTAATGACTAACGGTCCTGCTGGCGTATCTTCTATAATGTATCCTAACTTTTCTATTTCATTCCGCAAGGCGTCGGACTGGATAAATTGTTTATTGATTCTGCATAACTCCCTTTTTTGAGCCATTTGGCCGATTTTAGCGGGAATTTTGGGAAGATTTTTTAGATTTAGCCCTAACGCAGACAGGGAATTTATAAGGAACCGCTGGATTTGTTTGGCTTGCGAAGCGGTTAAATTCCAGGCCTGTTTTTCCAGATTATGTTTTAACGAAAATAGCGTGGCTAAAGCTTCCGGAGTATTAAAATCGTCTGCCAGCGAGTTACCATATATTTTTTTTGTATTTAAGAGAAGTTTCGGCAAGTCCTTTAATCCTGAACCGGCGGGAAGGTTTAATTTCCAAATAAATTCCTGCATTGATTTTAGGGCTGATTGCGATTGTTTTGCTGTTTCGTCCGTATAATCCACCGGCGAGCGGTAATGGTGATTAAGAACTAAAAGCTGAAGTACTTCGCCCGGATAATTTTTAAGAAATTCGGTTATGCTTACAAAATTGCCGAGTGATTTGGACATTTTCTTTCCGTTTATCAGAAGAAAACCGGTATGCATCCATAATTTTACCAGCGGTTTTTTTCCGGAGGCGGATTCCTGCTGGGCGATTTCCGCTTCGTGGTGG
>MHJG01000019.1:0-4413 GCA_001818695.1 Candidatus Harrisonbacteria bacterium RIFCSPHIGHO2_02_FULL_42_16
GAAGAAGAGCGCAGCACTCCGGAAACATGGAAGTTGCCGCCCACGGTGGAAGAAGCCGAGGCCAGAAATCCTCCTCCCAGAGTGGCCAGATTGGCAACGGACAAAGTGGAAGAAGCGGACAATGGGCCGGAAATATTCAAATTAGCGGAAAAAGTGGAAGAGGCGGTAGAAAGAGTTCCAACTGAAAATGTTTGAAGCGCAGTCCAAGTATTCTCGGCATTAGTGTCTGCGCCTGAACCGCCAGAATCTGCTCCGCATTGTATGTTCCCAAAAGCATCGGTTTCAAGAACACTCGTGTCATTGCAACCAGTGAGAAGTAATTGGAGATTGCCGCCATATAATCTAATGCCATTAGCAAAAGTAGAAGTGGCAGTGGAAGAGGCATTTAATCCGCCCGTTAAAATCAAAGTACTGCTAATCGTAGAAGAAGAATTAGAAATAAATCCGGAAAGATTGGCCAAGCCCCCGACATTCAAAGTAGAAGAGGCAGATAATGGTCCGCTGATATTTAAATTATTTGAAAAAGTAGAAGAGGCAGTGGAGAGAACACCGGACAAAGTAGAAAGTCCGAAGGCAGTAATGGTGCCAGTGGCTGTAAGATTTGTAGATGTTAAATTTCCAGAAATTAATGCACTACCTTCAACACCGAAAGTTGCGCCAGGAGTAGAGGTGCCGATTCCTAGATTGCTGTAAAAAATTGAGTTGCCAGTTACTTGCAAAGTTGATGAGGCAAAAAGCGCGCCGGAAGAATTCAAATACAAAAGATTGGCGGCGGTAGAATCTTGAATTTGAAAAATATTGACTAACTGGCCCGTAGCTGCACGAATCGAAAGTGGAACAGCATTAGAAGAAGATGCTTCAATCGTAACTGCCGAATTTCCAATAGGCGTAGTAGTGCCAAAAGACGACGGCGTGGAAGTGCCGCTAACCGCTCCGGCAAGTTCCGCAAAGGAGGAAGCAGTAATCTGCTGGCGCGGCGATAAAGTTTCCATTACCGCGTTAGTAGTGGAAGAAACTTGAACCTGTAAATAAACCGTTTGATTGGTATTGAAGTTATAATTTAGAGGGTCTGGATAGCCATTGGCAGTATCGCCGATATTAACATTAAAGACACCCTGCCGAACTGTTGCGGTAGTGGTAGCTGGAGAATTTGATGGCCAAAGACGGCTCCCTAAATCAACCGTGGCATTATCCCAAATAGAAAATTTAAAATAATAAGTTGCGCCCGAACCACCCAATAAATCCCCGTCCCCATCGGCTAACCTGCCCTGATAACTGATAATAGTCGGGGTTCCGGAAGCGGCAATGGCAACAAGAGCAAAATTTAAATTTGAAGAAACAAAAATTAATACTAAAATTAGTAGTTTAGAAAAAATCCGATAAATAAAATTTATTTGCCTTTTGGGCATTTTTAAACGCCTAAAATATTAAAATATGTAATAATTAATATAGAAAGCGTTAACCTAATTATAAACTAATTATCCATCCCATTGCTTAAAAATCTGTGGATAAATAAAATTCTCCTCTAATCCTGAACTTTTAACTTTATAATTGATTTTTCGGCTATATTTTAAAGAAGATTGTATGAATATGACAATTGAACATCATCGGCGGATTAGGGATATTTTAGCCATAATATTTCTTACATTTTTAATTTTGCTTACGGCATCGCCAAAGCGTGAAAGGCCGGGAGTTCAAAAAGTGCTTTTTGAATATATAGAAATTACCGGCGGATGCGGACCGAATTTTAAAGGAGAATGCTTGAGTGCCCGTTCCGGTCCCGGAGAAGATTATCCCGCGGTAATGAAATTGCGGAATGGCACAATGCTTAGAGTGGGCGAAAAAATAGAACATAAAGAGCAAACCTGGTACAAAATAGTTTTTGATGAAAAAATCCGCTATCCGGAACGGATAACAACGGATTGGTACGTGTCAGCTGATTATGCGCGCGCATTCCTGGATGAGGGGCTGCGAGAGACAAAAGACCCGACAGACAACGCGGCTTCAAAGCGCATAATTATAGACCGCTCGGAACAAGTGCTTTATGCTTATGGCAAAGACGGGCTTTTTATGAAAGAACCGATTTCAACGGGTCTGGAACTTACTCCAACGCCGCGAGGCATATTTACAATTTTCAAAAAAACCCCGAGCCGTTATATGCAGGGGCCGATACCGGGCATTACTAACCAATATTATGACCTTCCCGGGGTGCCGTGGGATTTATATTTTACCCATCAAGGAGCCGCGATTCACGGAACTTATTGGCATGAAAATTTTGGAAAACAATCTTCCCACGGATGCGTGAATCTTCCGCCGGCGCAAGCTGAAAAGCTCTATCGCTGGGCCGGAATAGGCACTTTTGTAATTGTGCAGGATTAACCTTTACGGATATTTTGGCGCGCTTGACAAATATATAGCGTATATGGTATAATATATTATATGATTTATGCTAATTTTTTAGTTAATTTAATCACCGGCGCTTCACTCGTTTTTTCCAGCGCTTTTTTAGCCGTCCCGGCAATAAACGTTCCAATTAATTTCAAGGCAGCCGCTATTCCAAAAGTGCCTTTTTATTCCCAATTTTCCGATATCAGTTCGCCAAAATGGCAGAAAGTCAGCTGCGGAATCGCCAGCTTAGCCATGCTTATTGAATTTTACCGGCCGGGAGCCGTGTCGGTAAATGAATTGCTTAATGAAGGAATTTCTTCTGGAGCATTCATTTATGGCGCCGGGTGGTCGCATAATGGCTTGGTGTCTCTTGCTAAAAATTACGGCTTAACCGGAAATGTTTTTGACCTGTCTAATTTGGATGCGACTGCCGCCTTTGTTGAATTCAAAAAAATACTTGAAAACGGCCCGGTTATCGCGTCTGTCCGCTATAAATTTGAACCGCAAAATCCAATCCCTCATTTAGTGGTCATTAACGGCATTGATGAAAATACCGTTTACTTCAATGACCCGGCTGGCGCGCAAGCAGGAGGAGAAATAGCTGTTTCCGACTTTCTTAAATCCTGGAAAAAAAGATTTATCGCTATTAGAGCTTAAAAACGCTTCTTAAAATACCTCTTAAAAACGCCCCCTAAAGCCGCGGCGTTTTCTATTTTCCGAAAAAGACCGCCTTTGATTATTGAAACGGGAACCGCCGAAACTTTTTCCGGAACGAAAATCAGAACGAACAGGCCTTGGTAAAAAACGCGCCGGAGGCAATTCCGGAAGTTTGGAAAGCGGCAAAGCCGCCCGAATCAGCCGTTCAATATCGCGAACATCCCGTCTTTGGTCCGGCGTGGCAAAAGAAATAGCATGTCCCGCGCCGCCCATTCGCCCAGTCCGGCCAATGCGATGCACATAGT
The DNA here is from genome assembly GCA_001818695.1 of Candidatus Harrisonbacteria bacterium RIFCSPHIGHO2_02_FULL_42_16. Taxonomy (GTDB): domain Bacteria; phylum Patescibacteriota; class Minisyncoccia; order UBA6257; family 02-FULL-45-10c; genus 2-02-FULL-42-16. Next base: position 3,351 of record MHJG01000019.1, read on the forward strand.
CCTCCGGACTTTGAGGAAGGTCATAATTTAATACCAATTCAATTCCTTTGACATCAATGCCTCGCGCGGCGATATCCGTCGCTACCAGAATCCGATATCGGCCGTTCCGGAATCCCTCCATGGCGTCTCTCCGCTGGCCGGGCGAACGGTTAGAGTGCAGTTCCGCCGCGATATGCCCGAGAGCGCGGATGCCGGCAATAATTTTTTTAACGCCAAATTTCGTCCGAGAAAAAATTAAAACAGAACCGCGGTATTCGCCAAGCATTTTTTCCAGCAGGCGCGGCTTATCCGGTTTTTGGACGAAAAAAAGCTCGTGGGTTACTTTGGCCGCCGCCGTACCCGGCGGAGCAATTTCCACCCGCATAGGCAATTTCATATAAGCTCGGGCGATGGCCACAATATCTTCCGGCATGGTAGCGGAAAAAAGCATGGTCTGCCGTTCCCGAGGCAGGGCCTGGAGTATCCGCTTTAATTGCGGAGCAAAACCCATATCCAGCATCCGATCGGCCTCGTCAAGAACCAAAAAATTAGTGCGGCTAAGAGAGAAGGTTTTTTGCTGAAGATGGTCAATAATCCTTCCAGGCGTACCGATAATTATTTCCGGATTTCTTTGGAGCGTAAAAATCTGCCGCCGCATGGATTCGCCTCCGATTAAACTGGCTATCCGCAGACGGAGTGGCCCGCCGATTTTCTCAAAAACCTCATTTACTTGGAATGCCAGTTCTCTGGTCGGAAGCACTACTAATCCCCGCCTGCCGCTAAGCGCGGCCTGGAGCATGGGGATGCCGAAAGCCAGGGTTTTGCCGGTGCCGGTTTCCGCGATACCGATTAAATCCTTGCCTTCAATGGCCGGAGGAATGGAACGTTCCTGAATCGGAGTGGGAATTTTAAAATTATGCTTATCTAGTATTCCCAAAATATTCGGCGCGATGCCGAGATTATAAAAACTTGAATGTTCGTTCATAATATTTTACTTCGCAAAATCGCGGACACTCGCTGACTATACGCAGACAATCGCAAAAAATAGCAATTATTCACTAAACTTATAATATAGCACAAAAAA
>MHJG01000019.1:4421-5604 GCA_001818695.1 Candidatus Harrisonbacteria bacterium RIFCSPHIGHO2_02_FULL_42_16
ATCGGCAACTTCAAACTGCACCGGGTCGCCTTCTTTCAATTCATCGAACTGCACTCCTTGCAATTCTTTAGAATGGAAGAAAAGGTCTTTTTCCGCTCCCTCGCGGGAGATGAAACCGAATCCGCGATCCATCAATCGAGCAATTTTGCCTTGTTCCATATTAAGAAACTAATTAATGTTTATAATGCTTATTTATAGATAAAAGTCCGACTACGCTTCTATACGCATAATAAGTTTTAATTATAGCATACCCGCCCATAACTTGTCAAGTTCCATACGATAGTGATACAATCAAACAATGTTAATTGACGATGTCACAATTAAAATAAAAGCCGGCGACGGAGGAAGAGGCGCGGTGGCTTTTAATAAAAATTTGATGAGTTTGGGTCCGGCAGGCGGAGACGGCGGCGACGGCGGTAATATTTATTTTGAAGGTGTTTCCGATTTAAGCGCCTTAACGCAATTCCGGTATAAAAAAGAATTAAAAACCAAAAATGGAGAAGATGGCAGAGGGCAATTCAGAGACGGTTCGGACGGAACGGACTTAATTTTAAAAGTGCCGATTGGAACGGTAATCCATAATCCGGAAAAAACGACTGCGGAAGAAATAATTAAAACCGGGCAAAAAATCCTGGCGGCGAAAGGCGGGCATGGCGGAAAAGGAAATTTTCAATTCCGGGCGCCGCACAATACCAGCCCGGTACGATTCCAGTTCGGACTGCCCGGAGAAAATTTCACTATCCGGCTGGAACTGAAATTAATCGCCGACATCGGAATTATCGGCCTGCCCAATGCCGGAAAATCCAGCTTAATCAACGAACTGACTAAAGCGCAAAGTAAAGTAGCCAACTATCCGTTTACCACTCTGGAACCGAATTTGGGAACTTATTTTGAATTGATTTTGGCGGATATTCCGGGACTGATTGAAGGCGCTTCTGCCGGCAAAGGGCTCGGAATAAAATTTCTACGGCATATAGAACGGACAAAAATACTTTTTCACTTGATTTCCGCGGAATCGGAAAATCCGGCGCGCGATTATAAAATAATCAAAAATGAACTGAAAAAATACAGCAAAGAACTGGCGGAAAAATCCGAATATCTGTTTTTAAGCAAAAACGACACGTTGCCGGAAAAAGCCCTGAAAAAGAAATTGGATATTTTAAAAAAGCTAAATAAAAAAGTT